>JAJNBR010000213.1 GCA_021156265.1 Flavipsychrobacter sp. | reverse complement strand
TGCACAGTTTTTTTGATTGCTAAATCATCATACGCGCAATTGGTTGTGAGTTCTGGTAGAGGCAATCTCTTTTACCTTGGCATTGAAAATCGCATAGATTACGCAGTTAAAGACATCAAGATGAATTTAGTGGAGTTGAGAGCTAGTGCTGGAGAGATTTCAAAAGACAATGATGGAAATTTATTCTGGCGTTCTTGCGAGGCTAATCCCGGTAAAGTTGTGCTTTCTGCCTACTACAGAAAAACCAATAAATTAATCGGCGAGGCAGAATTTCGCGTAAAACATCTTGCAGACCCAATAATTTGGTTTGAACCCGACTCTACAGAAAATTACGCCGCTCTCGGGACCTATCCCCCGGAACGCCAAGATTGGGATTATCCCTGCAGACTTAGAAAATATGATCTAACCTTCAAGACAAGTAATACTCTACAGACCATTACGCAAGAAGGATACGGGTTTAATGACGAAGCACGTGGGCTCCTTCACAGTATGATTGAAGGCGACACCGTCGCTATCATCAATATCATCCTTAGATGTGGCTGCATCCCAACTGACCGCGAAATGAGCGATACTTTTAGCTATTCCCAAACGTAAACACCAGCAGCAGTATAAAGCCTGTTACAGCTAACAAACCGTGCGTTACCGCCAGCCATTTAGGTATGGGTTTACCCGTCAGGTCTTTAGCAGCCAGTACAAATCCACCTAATGCAGCTATAGCAAAGAGTATGGCACTTTCTACCGGGCCGGGACTGTTGCCAAATACATAATAAAGCAGCAATATGAGACCGGTTGCGGCAAACAGGCCGTGAAATATCATCAGCGCCTTAGGTGTTTCTTTACTCTTCAGCACATAAGACAGCAGTGTCATGCCTAAAATGGCGGCAAGTGCAAATACAGCAATAATGGTGTACAACATAATGTGTAATTTTGGTTAGACATCAACGGCTCTTGCAAGCCTGTATGTTAATTAGAGTAAAAACAGT
Source organism: Flavipsychrobacter sp. (assembly GCA_021156265.1). GTDB lineage: Bacteria > Bacteroidota > Bacteroidia > Chitinophagales > Chitinophagaceae > Polluticoccus. The sequence continues at coordinate 5,036 of JAJNBR010000213.1, read as the reverse complement.
TTCATAGGTTACAAAAAAATCTTACCAATAATAATTTGTAACCTTTTGTGCCTCACGAAATCTAATCAGATATGGATACTCCGATCGCTGCAGCAACCATTGAACTGACTGATGAAGAAATAGTTAGCCTTGTGCTTTCGGGAGAGAAGCAGCTGTACGAAAAAATTATCCGCAAGTATAACCCGAGGCTCTACCGTATAGGCATGGCCATGGTAAAACGCGATGATGAGCTGGAGGACCTGATGCAGAATGCCTATATCAAAGCTTATGAAAATCTCGGGCAGTTTCAAAGCAGGGCGGGTTTCGGTACCTGGCTGACAAGGATCTTCATCAACGAATGCCTCCAGTTTTTAAAGAAAGAGAAAAAGGTTTCCGTTGACAGCATAAATGAGCACAGTATGAAAAACGTTGTGAGCGACTACCGCGCACCAGACAATATCGCACTCAACAGGGAACTGGCACAGGCTTTGGAAAACGCTTTGCTAGAGCTACCTGAAAAATACCGCCTTGTATTCGTGATGCGCGAGATGGAAGACATGAGTGTAGCGGAGACGGTTAAAGCACTGGACCTGAGCGAAAGCAATGTAAAAGTACGCCTGAACCGCGCCAAGACCATGCTGCGCGATAAACTGAACAATTACTACAAAAGCGACCAGGTATTTGGTTTCTATCTTACCCGCTGCAACCGCGTAGTGAACAATGTGATGGCCAACATTGCATAATGGTGCTATCATGCAGTGATCCTGCACAAATCGATATTACAACAGCTACTCAGCCTATTTCCTCGACGGTGCACCGGCCGGTCTGCGGAATATGGAATCCAATCCCGCTGATGGGTGCTGATGACCGCGGTGGCAGGTAGCGCACTGAATGTTCTCAAACTCTTTGTCGCCCATATCATCCAGCTTCTCGTTGATGTCTTTGGTCATCCGCATCATTCGGCGTGCAATACGCTTTGTTATCTTATCGTCTGACGCAAAGTTCATTGCAGGCTGCCCTTCGGGCGTCAACTGACCGGGCTGCTCAACATGACAATAACCGCATTTCACACCCAGCGCAGTGTTGAAACTGCGCATGATGGCGATCAGCTCATCGTGTGAAATGTTCTTGGGTAACTCGCGAAGGTTTCTTGTAGTTACACCCTTGTTGTCATCTTTGAAATAGGCTGAGGTTTGAGCAACAGCCATGGCGGTAACCATGCCTGTGATAATCAGCGCTTTGGCTAAAACAGGACGCATATGCTTCATTTAAGTAACAACAACGACACAAAATTTATACCGCTGTGCTTAGCTTATGCTTTTTAGTTCGGGTCTTTATCGTATCAGCTGTACTTCGCCTTTCCTGATGATCTCCCCGCATAGCGGAGTAGTCGCCCGGAAGAAGTAATAGAAAGTACCCAGATCCTGGGGCTCCCCTTTAAAGGTACCATCCCAACAACCGTTAAGATTGGTGGTCTCAAATACCGGCTGTCCCCAGCGGTTGAAGATATGCCATTCGAAACTACGGATATCGCCCGTCACTATCAGCCCCAGGCAGTCGTTGCGGCCATCGCGATTGGGTGTAAAAGCGTCGGGCACAAACACGCCATCATCGCCATGTACTTCCAGCACAGCCGATGCAGTGTCGTCACACCCGTAACCGTTAATACCTATAAGGGTGTACGCCGTTGTTGTGCGTGGATTCGCCTTGGTTATCGCGCCTGTAGGGTTATCGAGGTAGTCTGATGGTATCCACTGGTAGCCTTTGCCGCCATAGGCAGTCAACTGTCCTATGCCCTCGCCGCCACACTTAATGGGCGTTGCAACAGCGCGCAACTGACCGAGTGGGTGCGCTTTAATAACAGCCTCCACCGTGTCTAGCCGGTTACACAGCGTGTCCTTTATACGCACCAGGTAAGTATAGTTGCCGCCCGGCCATGCATAAGGCTTGTCGACCGACTGATCGGAGATAGCATAATCGGAAAGCCAATAGTATACCTGCCCGCCCTTTGCGTACAAATAAACAGTGTCGGCATTGCATATGGAACTATCCGGACCGGCATCCAGCGGCTCTGGAAAAAAAGTATGGAATGTGATACCATCGGTATCATGACAGCCGTAGGAATTAGTCACCACGAGCGAATACTCGATGGTATCGCCCAGGAGCGCAAGCGGGTTAGCAATATTGGGATTGGTTAGTCCGGTATCGGGATACCACTTGTATATACCCCCACCCGTTCCCTGCAACTTAACGATCGCACCGTAACATACTACTGAGTCTGCGCCCGCATTAGCTGTGGGTTTCGGGTACGGTGTTATTTTCACCTCGTCAGTATCGCGGCAGTTGTCGCTGTTGGTAACGACCAGTTGATAGATCAATGGCGTCAACACCGTCGCATTGGGTGTCTGACTATTGGGATTGTCCAGACCATAAGCCGGCAGCCATTTATAGGTTATACCGCCGTTTCCTGACAACTGGATCACATTGCCGGGACAGGCAGTGGTATCCGGCCCCGCATTGGCCTGCGGCACGGGCAATACATCCACTACTACATCAGCCGTATCCTTACAGCCGTATTTGTTTTCTATCCACACGTGATAGGTAGTCTTTGTACCGGGCGCCGTAACCGGGTTGCTGCATGCTGTGCAACTAAGGTCTGTTGCCGGCCACCAGTTGTATAGAAAAGGGCCATTGGGATTTGCAGTAGACACTGAGAGTTGGGCCTTACTGTTGGCGCAATAATTGACATCGGGCGCAACAGCCGCGATATAATCGATCTTAACGGTGTATTCGGTAAAGAATGTATCAGTGCAGCCAAAACCCGGGTAAGGGGTTGCAATAACGGCAAAATATGTACCTGTAGATGGCGCAGGAATAGTAATATCCTGCGTGGTACCAAGGGGCGTAATAAAGTTCCCATCCATCCATTGGTAAGACTGGTATCCGGGTGGCCCTTTCAGGATGACATTAGGTGAATTATTGCATTTAGTAGCCCAGATCTGGAACAAGCCGCAGTTCATGTCTACGTAACCATAACCAAAGTGTCCACCAACAGCGCAGTCGCCGCTTATGAAGTCGATACCGACCGTTTTGCCGGCATAAGCCGAAAGATCGAGCGTTGCTGATGTCCAGGGTTTGAAATATGCGTCTCCAGGCGGCACCAGCGACAGCTGAAAGCCTGGAATGTTTGCATTGACGACATAGTTGTGCTCATTGCACACTATGGTGGAATTGGTTATAGAATCGAATGCCCGCACGGTAAACCTAGGCTGCTCAACCGCATCGTGCCCCCCATCCTGGAAAACCACTGCATACCTGTATATAAAAATATACTTACTGGGCCCGTTGGGTACCTGTATAAAATAACGCGCGCGTTCAGCGTCAGAGCCGGGATCGTGATTACCCAATTTTAGCGAGAAATTTCCGCCACCCGGCGCTACTACCGGGAACTTACCAAAAGAATCAAGCGCAGCGCCGGACATGAGTGTGTGTCGGTTGAATATTGCGCCCGGGCCCGGCATCGTGATGGAAATAGGACAGCAGCTACCTGTATCAAACTGCCAGCCTCCAAGGTTGCCCTGCTCAAAATCAAGATTATACGGACAAAATATCTGCTGGGCATAAGAATGGTTGCCGGCAAAAGCCAGGAAGAAAAACAACGGTGCGAGCAACCTACCCATAAATCAACCTAAATATAAAATAAACTACAGATGCGTCACAATTTATTTACTGCTTTTTATTGTAAGCCCTGTCTCACAAAGCGAAATCTTATCTTTGCTGAAACAACAATTGCCCATATGGTCGCGGAGAAATTCAGATTGTCATTGATCACCCTTTTGTTGCTCGTGTTATGTTCGTGCAGCTTTGCGCAGAATAACAACCAGCTTTCGCCCAAAGAGTTTTCCAAAGTTATAGCCTCAGACGGCGTACAACTTATTGACGTACGCACACCCGATGAATACGAACAGGAACATTTAGAAAGCGCCATAAACTCTGATTGGAACGGCGACGTCTTTGATGAAGAAACATCGGTATTAGATAAGAACAAACCGGTGTACGTATATTGCCAGTCGGGCAACCGAAGCGCCAAAGCAGCCGCCCACCTGCGAAAAGCAGGATTTAAAGAAGTGTACGAGCTAAAAGGCGGCATGAAGGCCTGGCAACTTGAATTGCTAACTGCACCACCAAAGACGGAAAAAGACGAAGAAGAATAAAAGCAGTTTACAAATAATTAGACAAGGCGGTCACATAAGGTGGCCGCCTTATTTTTTACCTTAACAATATTTTTTGCTTGCAGGCGTAATAAAATCCTGCGTTCAGCGATTAATGATACAAATGAACCGAACTGAAACAGAAAAGGCCTTCGCCCAAATGATCACGCAATACGAACGGCTGATCTATAAGGTATGTTCCGTGTATGCTTCAGAAGCAGAGAACAGGCGCGACCTTTTCCAAGAGATAGTGCTGCAGGCCTGGCGCGGTTATCCGCGGTTCAAAGAAGATGCGAAAGTAAGCACCTGGTTATACCGCGTCGCGTTGAACACTGCGATCAGTCACAGACGAAAACAGAACAGCACTATATCAACGCGACCTCACGATGAACTGCTGCACCAGATAGCGGACAAGAATATGGAGGCCAGGAGCGAGGAATACAAAATGCTCCAGCGACTCATCAGCGCTCTGCCCCAGTTGGAAAAAGCGATCATGCTACTCTACCTGGAGGATAAAAGCTACCAGGAAATGGCAGAGATACTCGGCTTATCTGCGGGAAACGTGGGCGTAAAGATCAACCGCATCAAAGACAAGCTGCGCAGACAGGCGCAGCCATTATTCAAATAATTAAACTCTTTTTATGGACCTGGAAGAAATGAAAAACATCTGGCAACAACACGAACGCGAACTGAAGCAAACCCGTATGCTCAATGAAAGAATTATCAGCAACATGCTGAAAGAAAAATCTGCTAACGCTATGAGAACGATGAGCAGCACAGAATATCTCAGTGCAGGACTGTGCGCCGCACTTCTGCTGATATTCGTTACGATGGGTAGCAGGATTG
>JAJNBR010000016.1 GCA_021156265.1 Flavipsychrobacter sp. | reverse complement strand
GCTAGAAAGCCATCTCTTTTGATAGTCCTTAACCGTTTGCCGGATGAATTATCATTTCTTACAGCAAAGTTTGTTGGACTAGATAAGCAGTTTGACCTGGATATACTGGCTTGGGATACTCCTGCTAACAGGGAAAAGTACTACAGCATACTCCGTTCAAATGGATTTGCCGGAAAGATATATCTGCAGCCCATGCGGTTTTCGCTTGGGAGCCTGGCAAAATTTATGGTACAAAATGTTGCATTGACGTTGAGACCAGCCGGGGTTTTTAGTTTTCTTTCCAATGTGCAGAGGCTACATCGTAACGAAGTGTTCAAAAGACTGTTTTTTAACAGCTATTTTATCCGTTCGCATCACGATATATGGCATTTTGAATTTGGCGCGATTTCGCCATGGTACTCCTATTTAAAAGAGATATTTCCACAAAAGAAAATGACCGTCAGCTTTCGTGGATACGACCTTAACTATGTCGGTCTCGATTCGCCTGGTTATTATTCGCCCACCTGGGATCGGTTTGATGGGTATCACTTTTTAGGGAATGACCTTCGGAACCGCGCTATAAAACGCGGCTACAAACCCGGTCGGTTAGAAACGATCATACCTCCTGCAATAGATACGTCTTTCTTTGTCCCCGGTATTCAAAGCCAGATCAACAATGAGAAATTGATCATCGTAAGCACGGGTCGGCTTGTGTGGAAGAAAGGATTTGAATACGGTATTCGGGCTGCATATTTGCTTAAGCAAAAAGGTATTCCATTTGAATATAGGATTATTGGTGAGGGTCCGCATCTTCAGGCGATACAGTATACTATTGAAGAGCTGGGATTGGAAAACGAAGTCAAATTATTGGGCCGGATGCAGCGTGATGGCGTTAGGGAACAACTACGAGCGGCCAGTGTTTTTTTACACCCGGCAATATCTGAGGGGTTTTGCAATGCAGTTCTGGAAGCTCAGGCAGTTGGGGTGCCGGTAGTTTGTACCAATGCAGATGGACTAGCCGAAAATGTTGTTGATGGAGAAACCGGATTTGTAGTTGACAAATGGGATGTAAATGAGATGGCCGAAAAATTGACCTGGTGTTACAAAAATGCATCCGAAGCATGGAGAATCGGTAGGAATGGCGCGGCAAGAGTTCAGCGCAGCTTCAGAAAGGAAGATCAGATCGCATCTTTTGTTGAGTTTTATAATAAGGTGTACCAGTTATAAGCATGATCACGCTACTTTACTTTGGGGATACACTTATTGAGTGGGAACTTGGTTCCACCATTCAATTGCAACGTGACGTGAAAAATGTAAACACCACGATTCGCGGAGTTCTGGATCAAAATATAGAAGGTTGGATTTTTTTATGGGATTTTGATTTGGGGATTCCCGATGTGGATGTACTTCAGAAGCTGACAGAGCGTCCCGTTGACGCGTGGCATGCGGGTGTTAAATTGGGTTTGGGCGATTTGCCTGAGATACTTAATTACGTGCATCCCACCTGGATGTACAATAAGAACGGCCCCGCTGAAATCGAGCATACATCATTCCGGTTGAGCATCTGTGCCGCATTGATAAGAATAGATACGCTGAGAAAAGTCGGATTAATAACATCAGGTTACTCGTCTCTGGCAATGTACGGTGTAGCGTTGGGATATAAATTATTGAAGTCAGGAGCAGTAATAAGGTATACTCCCGATTTAGTAAAACCTGTTGTGCCTGTTCTCGCGGCAATCGACAAGGATGAATGGATATTTGCTAGCGAATTTTTCTCAAAAAAATGGCAGGCATGGAGTCTACTTAGCCGGAGGCGCTTTACACGCAATTTGAAAGATTGGTTGTCCGCACGCTCAACCAAACCGCAGGTAATAAAGCCGGTCGTTCATTCATCTGAACAGAAGATACCTACTGTGAAACATGAGTCTGTATCCGTTTTAGCACCAACGCTGAACAGGTACTCTTACCTGCTGAATGAATTAGAGCAATTGTCGAAACAATCAGTACTTCCTGTAGAAGTTTTGATAACCGACCAGACCGATGAGGCGGAGAGAGTAGATATGGATTTTAGCAAATTTCACAAACTTACCATCAGGTATTTCCGCCAAAATGAAAAAGGCCAATGTCTGGCATGGAATAAATTATTGCGGGAAGCAAAGGGTGATTATGTGCTTTTTTTAGGCGACGACGCGGACGACATTAAGCCTGATTTTATAGAGAAATTACTGTCTACCAGGCAGCGGTTTGATTGCGATATGGTGGCTTCGAATGTTATTGAGGTTGGGATACCGCTAAAGCCACTTAATCCCTATTATTTCCTCTCAGACACTTTTCCAATCACATTGATAAAACGATCGTTGGTAGCTGAAGCCGGCTTTATGGACATGTTTTTCAATAAGAACATAAGGGCAGACCATGATCTGGCAATGCGCTGTCATTTAAGAGGCGCCATCATGATGTTTGACTCATCAGCGATTATTCTTCATCATCGCGCGCCTTCGGGCGGATTGAGAACACACAATGCACGAGTTATTACAAATCACATGGCAAAGCGGTCAATAACCAGGATCGCAGTGCCCACATCTTCTGAGATATACCTCGCAAAAAAATACTATACCCAACAGCAGTACAAAAGCTACATACGTATAAAATATCTGAACCAGCTGCTCATAACTGGCGGTTTCTTTCGCAGATTATTACGAGGGTTGGTTTTTACATACAAGCTGCCATTGCTGACTAGATCATATAAAGAGAATAAAGCCAGTGCGGAAAGGGCTTTGGCGTTATTAGATAGCCGATGAAAGTGCTGCAGGTTATAGACACTCTAGATGTAGGAGGAGCTGAACGGGTATTTGTTGACATGGTCAACATTCTTACCACATCAGGAATACCCCCTGAGGTTCTGTTGCTAGTAAATGGCGGGCAACTCGAGTTCGCGTTAAATAAGGAAATTCAAGTGAATTACCTTCGGAGAGCGAATAAGTATTCTTTAAGAAAAGCTATTGAGGCCCACCGCCTTTTTAAAAAGTTTGATATTGTACATGTACATATGCGCCATTGCTATGTTTATGTTCGCGCGGTTCAAATGTTATTTGGAGGCAAGTACAAGGTAGTCTTTCAGGATCACTACGGCGATATCAACATTAACAAGGCGGTTCCTTTTACGCTAAAATTGCTGAAACCACGGTATTATATTGGCGTAAGCAGGGATCTTACCGACTGGGCAGAAGGGCATCTGAAACCGGGGAAGATTTTTTTACTTCCTAATACTATTTCGCTAACACCTGTATTAATTGACGCAGAGTCTAAAGGCAAAAAAGCATTATTGGTTGCGAACATCAGGCCCACAAAAAATATAGAGTTTGCCATCGATGTATGTACCCAGTTAGGTATTGCTTTAGATATTTACGGTAACAGGATTGACCACACCTATTATAATTATCTGAGCGAGAAAATAGCAGATAACCCGAATATCCGGATCGTCGAAGGGGTTATGAACATTCCGCAGCTATATCACAAATACAAATTTGCTTTGCATACGGCACGGTCTGAAACAGGCCCTCTTGTTTTGCTTGAATACATGGCACATGGTCTTCCCTTTGTTTCATATAAAACGGGGGAAGTGGCGAATGAGGCTGCGGCAGATCTGCCAATTCATTTTGTTGAGAGCTTTGAAGTTGAAAAATGGAAAGAGCACGTACTGAAAATTCAGCATTCAGACAACCTGGCAGAGAAGCTTCAGGCAGTGTTCCACGCAAAATTTGGTGCTGAAAACTATTTAGAGAAATGTCAGCAAATTTATCAGGCCGTAGACTGCTAGTAATATCTGATACGCCTGTTTACAAAGAGGCTGAAGGGTATGTTGCTTTTGAGCCTGTCGTGCGTGAGCTTGAGGCTTTGGCTCCCCTGTTTGATGAGATCGTTTGGTTAGCTTGTAAAGTAGAAGAAAAGAAATACGCGATGAGACAACCTGATCATGCGTTGTCAATAAGAATAGTAGGCATGCCAGGAGTTTTGAAGCGGTATAATCTTTTCAGGATGCTTGCGCTCTACCCTGTTTTTGCATATTACATGTTGAGCTTTTCTGCCAAGGCTACTCATACACACACTCGTGGTCCGTCACATCCCGCATTTTTAGGCATATTACTAGCTATAGTGCATAAGCGGTTTTACTGGCATAAGTATGCCGGCAATTGGAGAGGTCAAAAATTGGCGCTTTCGTACAGGATTCAAAGATATTTATTGAAATTCAATCGCAATCAACGGGTAAAGGTTACGGTTAATGGTAGCTGGCCCGATACGCCGCCGCATATTCTGTCTTTTGAGAATCCATGCCTTTCTGAAGCTGAGCTAAAGCATGCTGCGCTAAAAGCATCGGAGAAGAAGTTTACTGATCCGCTGAATATTATTTTTGCGGGTAATCTCACAAAGGCAAAAGGTATACTTGAATTGATAGATGCGATGCAGGACAGCAGGATATCGACCCGATTCGAGAATCTTTATATTGCAGGCGATGGTGAGTTGCATCATGTTATAGCCCGAAAAATAAATGTTGACAATAACCTGGTTAAAATACATCTTTTAGGGTCGCAGAGTCGGAAACAGATGGACAAGGTGTATGAGACCTGTCATGTCGTTGTATTGCCAAGCACAAGCGAGGGCTTCCCGAAAGTTATTGCCGAAGCCGCAGCCTATGGGTGTATTCCTGTTGTCACAGATGTTTCGTCTATTTCCCAGTACGTACGTGATGGAGAAAGTGGGTATCTGTTAAAAGATAATTCGGTGGAAAATATTATTGCTGTGTTGAATCATCTTGCTACAAACACCTCGCTCGTAAAAATTAGCTCAGAGGCGCAGAAAATGGCAGGTGTATTTACATACGAGCGCTTCATTAACCGGGCAAAAACGGAAATTTTCCAGATTGAATCAAGCGCTTAACCATAAAGAAATAGTCGCACACAGCTTTTCACCTCTTGTGGCAGGGCTTTGCTGCCTGTTAGGGATCGGTGCCACATATTCCAACGGTGTTATCTCGATGTTGTGGCTTGCAATAGTTGCAATTACCCTTGTGGGTTTTGCAAAGGGTAGAACGGAATGGATATGGTATTGTATTGCAGCTTCCCCGGTATTGGAGGTTTGGGCAAGAATGACCAGGGCTCCCATGCTGCCTTATGAGCTAGGTAAATACTATTTACTGGTTGCAATAGGCCTGCTGCTGTTGTTGAGAGCACGTTCCCGCAACGGCCACTCCCTGCACACTTTTGGGTATTGGATCGTGGGGGCAATTGTTCCCAGCCTGGTTGTTAATGCTGTAGTGTTTGATATAGACCAATGGGTATTCAATCTATTGGGTATTGCTGAACTGGCAGTGTTATTAATCCTCATTTCGTATGAAAGGTGGTCGATTGAGCGCTTTTGCCGCACGTTGCAATATTCAGTTGTCGCAATAGTTCCGGTTATAGTCTATTTGATGTTGTCAGCGTCTGATTTTTCAACGACAACTTTTCATCTCGGCGCAAATTCTGTAGCCTCGGGAGGTTTTGCAAGCAACCAGGTTTCTACGATCATCGGAGCGAGCATAGTTGCATTAATCATATTGCAGGTCTTGAAACGACCGCTCTTTAGCTTTAATATTTTAAACTTTGTCCTACTAGGTCTGTTGATCTTTCGGGGATTTCTCACTTTTTCCAGAGGAGGGATGATAGTTGCAGCAATTGCGGCATTTGTTGCATTAGCGCCAGGCATTTTTGCCAGTGCTCGCTCATTTTGGAGATTTAGTCTGACAGCTGGTGCTGTAGCACTCGTATCTGTGTTTGTATTTCAAAAGGTTAATAGCCTGACTGGAAACTTGCTGCTAATGCGATACAAGGGAGAAACCTATAGTACAATGCAGGGACTGTATAAAAAAGACCTTAATTCAATCTTATCGGGCAGAAGTGACATCGCCATAGCGGATGTGTTGATCTTTTCGGACAATCCTGTTTTTGGTGTAGGCCCCGGTATTTCAAAAACACTTCGATCTAAATATGGCTACGAGAATATCGCAGCTCATACCGAATTTACACGACTGCTTAGTGAGCATGGGCTGGGAGGTTTTATTGTGGTCATGGTACTAATGATCTTTCCTATATGGTGGTTGTCAAAACAGAAGATAGCAGCCTGGCGGGGAGTAGTGGCTTCACTTTTCGCTTTAGCCATCTTCACAACATTTCATGCCGCTATGAGAACTAATACCACGATAGTGGTGTATGCCCTGGCAGCTGTTCCCGTATTTTATTATACTAACAAAAAGGCAAACCATTCAGAAGAAGATATTATATATCGGCAATAAATTGGGTGCACGCGGGAATACGCCGACCAGTATAGATACCCTCGGAGCATTGTTGGCGGCCGAAGGCCACAATTTGAAATTTGCCAGCGATCAGGTCAATCCTGTACTTCGACTGCTGACGATGTTGCTAGCAGTTTTTAGGTATCGACGTTACGATTGCATGCTGATCGATACCTACAGCACAAAAGCCTTTAACTATGCATGGCTTGCAGCAATGGTAGCATCTGCGGTCAAATTACCCTACGTACCAATATTGCACGGTGGCAACATGCCGCAACGATTTCGACGTTCCCCACGTAAGTGTAGGCAGGTATTTTCAAATAGTCTGACTAACGTGGCTGTTTCACCATATCTCCGGCAGCATTTGCAAACGCGTAATTTTCAGGTTGACCTTGTTCCAAATCACATCAACTTGAAACAATACGCATTTAAGAAAAGAGAAACGACAAACCCGCATCTTTTATGGGTTCGGGCTTTTCATGACATTTATAATCCGCAACTGGCGATACAATTAATAGCCCGGCTATCGAAAAAGTATCCTTCAGCGAAACTTACAATGGTAGGCCCCGATAAAGACGGTAGCCTGGCCCAATGCAAAAAACTTGCTGAAGACCTAAAAGTGGCAAATAGAATCTCATTTACCGGTAAGCTAGACAAACAAGAGTGGATAAGCCTGGCGGAGGAACACGATGTTTTCATCAACACAACACGATTCGACAATTTACCCGTTAGTTTGATCGAGGCAATGGCGTTGGGATTGCCGATTGTAAGCACCAACGTTGGGGGTATTCCGTTTTTGATAAACGATCATGAAAATGGACTTCTAGTATCCGATGATGACCTGGATGCTATGTATTCAGCTGTTGAGATATTGCTTCAGCAACCGGCATTAAGCGAACGAATTGCGGAAAAAGCTAGAACGGATGCAGAACAATTTGATTGGGAACACGTCAAGTACCAATGGGTTGATATTTTTCAGCGAATATGAGTTTGTTCCCAACAATATTAATTGCACAAGGCTATCCGTTCCGTAAGGCGCAGGCGCAGCTTAGACTCATTCAGCAAATGTGTCCGGCAGAATTTTCTGAGTGGCAGAATAGGCAAGCCTGGGATATGGCCCGGTTTCACTACCATAATAATGAAGTTTACAGAGCAAAAGTGGGTAATGTTTTTCCTGACAGGTGGAACGACTTGCCTGTGATGACAAAGCAAGACTTACAAAAGCCACTCAGAAGCCTTATTTCGAAGGGAGGTTCAATCAGCCAGTGTTACGTTGGAAGCACTTCAGGATCTACAGGTACTCCATTCTTTTTTGTGAAGGATAAGTTTGCACACGCCATGACATGGGCGGTTATCGCTAACAGGTATAGTTGGTATAGCTTGGATTTTTCCTCGCTCCAGGCCCGATTTTATGGCATACCAAAAGAGTTTGGAAGACACTTAGGCGAAAAGCTCAAAGACATACTGATGAACAGGCGAAGATTCAGTGTTTTTGATTTGTCTGATAGGGCTCTTTCTGTATTTCTGCAGCGCTTCAGTCGCCAGCAATTCAAATACATCTACGGGTATACTAGTTCATTAGTAGCGTTTGCAAGATTTTTGATAGAGGAAGAACTGGTCTTAAAAAACATTTGTCCAACACTCAAAATCTGTATTAGCACATCAGAAGTTTGTACCCCTGAAGATCACGTAATATTGGAAACGGCCTTTGGTATATCACACATCCGTGAATACGGCGTTTCAGAAACTTGCCTCGGTGCATTCGAGGGCCCTGATAAAATATGGAAGTTGAATGAAGAGTCGCTCTTGATCGAAGCGGTCAATGATTACGCCGAAGAAGTTTCGCCGGGTATTGAGGGAAACATTCTGATGACCTCGTTGTTTAATAGGGCTTTCCCGATGATACGTTACCAGGTAGGAGATGTAGGAATGTTTGATGAGAAACAAGTAGGTATACACAGAACGCTATTATCGCTTACAGGGAGAACTAACGATATAGTTTTATTGCCGAATGGGCAGACGGCAGCAGGATTGACTTTTTATTATATCTCCCGTGGTATTCTCGAGAATTCAGGTGTTCTTAAAGAGTTTATTATCCGGCAAGTTGCAATAGATCATTTTGTCTTTGATACTGTAACGGACCGTGATCTGACTCCTGAAGAAGTGCAAACTATAACGGATAAATTGAGTCTATATCTTGTACCGGGGTTGAAGCTTGACATCAATAGGGTAGAAACAATAACGCGTCCGGCTTCGGGTAAGCTGAAGCATTTTTATTCAGAAATACAGCAGAATTGAAGCGCATTGTAATCCTCACCCAGTATTTCACGCCCGAGATGGGAGCACCGCAATCACGCCTGTCTGAAACTGCTGTGGGTCTGAAGCAACTTGGCTGGGATGTTTGCATTGTTACGGCAATGCCTAATTATCCAACAGGAAAGATTTTTCCGGGTTACAGGCGAAAGCTGTTAAAAAGAGAACGGATTGATGATATCCCCGTTTACAGGTATGTTTTATACGCCTCCAACTCAAAGAAGCGTTTACCGCGAATAGTGAGCATGCTGTCCTTTAGCATTAGTTCTCTGGCTGCCGTGTTCTCTTTGAGGAAATTCAATCCGGATTACATATTAACGGAATCACCTCCCCTGACACTTGCTGCTACCGGTGTGCTTTTAGCCAAGCTGACCGGTGCCCGGCATATCATGAACGTATCGGATATCTGGCCGCTTTCTGCACGCGAACTCGGAGCGGTTGCTGATGGATTTTTACACAAGATGCTAAAACGCCTCGAAAACCGCCTCTATAGCAGTTCGTTTGCATGCACCGGTCAATCTCAACAAATAGCCGACTATCTAAAGTTTAACGGCTGTGATCGTGTTCATCTGTTTAGAAATGGTGTCGATGTGTCCCGATTTGACCACAGTGTAGTAAAACGAAACGACGAGGGCTTCAAAATAGTTTATGCCGGCCTGCTAGGTGTAGCACAAGGCATTCTGGCATTGGTGCAGAACATAAATTTTAAGGAGATCGGCGCAGAATTTCATATATATGGCGATGGTGCCGAGAAAAAGCAGCTGGAAATTTTTCTGAAAAGCCATCCAGACAGCGGGGTATTTTTACATGAGGTTGTCGATAGGAGCCATGTCCCCACAATTATATCTCAGTTCAATCTAACTATAATTCCACTCGTTAAGCCGCTTTACGGTGCAGTCCCGTCGAAAATATACGAAGCGATGGCTGCAGGGTTGCCAATGCTTTTTGCCGGTGGCGGAGAGGGAGCGGAATTAGTAAAAAAATACGAGACTGGGTGGGTATGTGAACCGTCCGACTTTGTAGCTATGAAAACGGCGCTCCTAGATATCTCGAAACTAGGAAACGTCGAGTTTGAACGAGTGCAGCGCAACTGTGTCAATGCTGCACAGCAAGTATTTGATAGAAAAATACAAATAGCTCAGTTGTCCAGATTTCTAAAAGAAGCAGAATAGCTGAATGAATCTGCCAGTCGCTGAAATAATTGAATGGGATGTATTGAACTGGGCGCAGCTGATCCAATATTGGCAACCTGTTGTATCGCAACTGCCACCTAATAGCAATGTGCTGACGATCGGGGAACGTAATGGAGGATTAACTAGCTGGCTGGCGCTGTTGGGTCACAATGTGGTTTGTACTGACAGGAATTTTCCCACAGAAAAAGCGCGGATCAATCACAAGAGATTGGGTATCTCACAAAATATAACCTATGGCAGCCTGGACATTGTGGATTGTGATTGGCGACCCGCAAGTTTTGACCTCATCGTTTGCAAATCCGTAATCGGAGGTTTGAAGGCCGACCCTGCAGACCGGACGACAAGGAATTTTGACGTACAGGTGCAAGCAGTCAACAACATCTATGGGTTACTAAAAACGGATGGGTATTTTTTATCGGCTGAAAATATGCGGGGTGCAGGCCTGATGCAGTATTACAGAAAGGTTAAGCACAAGGAGACGGGCTGGCGATATTTAAGCTGGGACGAAATCGGAAAATTGTATAGTCAATTCAATCTACGGCGGGTCGAAGCCTTTGGTGTCATTCCCACTAATTTCCGGTCGGTTCTTGTCAATAACAGCTGTTTTTTTTTGAATAAGTATATTTTAAATTATTTGCCGCGCAATTATAAATACATATCTTTTATAACCGCGCAAAAAATTAATTAATGGCATGTTCCGAATTTTCAAGTAATTATATTTGTAGGAGTGCCAAGTTTTATGAACCCAAATAGTGATTATGAGTTTGTTAACTGAAAATCTGACTGGTTTAACTGTTCCATTTTCCCCGCCGTATATCGACGAGGACATTATCGCTGAGGTTGTAGATACCCTACGTTCCGGATGGATCACTACGGGGCCGAAGGTTCAGCAATTAGAGACGCTCGCCAAGGATTTTATCGGGTGCAAACAAGCTGTTTGTGTGAACTCATGGACTTCCGGCGCAACCCTGGTCTTCAAGTGGCTTGGAATTAAGCCGGGAGATGAAATTATCATCCCCGCATATACGTATGCAGCTACAGCGCTAACTGTTTTGCATGCCGGGGCAACACCCATCATGGTGGATGTGCTGGACGATTGCACTATAGATCCTGAGCAGGTAAGAAAGGCGATTACCCCACGTACAAAAGCAATTATTGCAGTCGATTTTGGAGGATGGCCCTGTAACTATGGTCAATTATTGGAAGTGGTTTCGGGTGATGAAGCAAAAGCCGGTTTTACGGGAGCAAATACCGTACAGCAGGGATTCGGACGACCTATTGTCATTGCTGACGCTGCTCATTCCCTTGGTGCTATATATAATGGAGTTTCTGCAGCCCTTGCTTCTGACATAACCATCTTCTCTCTGCATGCTGTGAAAAACATTACGACTGCTGAGGGAGGATTGATCGCATTGTCTCTGCCGGAGCAATTCAGCAATGATGAAGTTTATAAGTGGATGAAATTGAATTCGTTGAATGGCCAGACAAAGGATGCCTTTGCCAAAAACAATGAGGGGGCATGGAAATACGATATTGTTGCCGATGGCCTTAAAATAAACATGACGGACGTCTGTGCTGCCATTGGGTTGGCCCAGTTGAGAAAATATAAAGACCAGCTATTGCCTGCCCGTAGGCAGGTATTTGACCGTTATTCTTCTCTATTGTCAGGAAAAGAATGGGCAATAATGCCATCTGCACAAGATGATCGGCGAATATCTTCATTCCATTTATATCCGCTACGCATTAAAAATATTAGCGAACAGCAACGTGATGAGATAATTAAACAGATGGCAGAAAACGGAGTTGCTGCTAATGTGCACTTTATACCGCTTCCGATGCTTACGTTGTTTAAGGATATGGGATTCAGTATAACAGACTTTCCCGTGGCATATAGGAACTATGCGAACGAGATTTCCTTGCCTCTTTATCCAACGCTTAGTTTCGACCATTGCGTCTATATTGCAGAGCTTCTTGAAAAAGTATATCTTGAAGTCATATAAGGTGTATGACGCGTTTATTCGACATTCTTTTATCGCTATTGGGAATAGTTTTCCTTTCGCCGGTATGGGTAGCCATCATCATTGGTATTACGCTGGATTCTAACGGGCCGATCTTGTTTCGCCAACGCAGAGTCGGGAAAGATGGCGTGCTATTCAAAATGTATAAGTTTCGTACAATGCGTGTGAACGCTGAGCGTAATGGTTACCTGACGGTTGGAAATGAGGATGTACGGATCACTGCTTTTGGAGCTTTTTTGCGCAGGTATAAGCTGGATGAGCTACCTCAGCTGTTGAACGTGTTAAAGAATGATATGAGCATCGTAGGACCACGCCCGGAAGTAAAAAAATATGTCGACCTATATAACCATGAAGAGCGTGCCGTATTGACTGTATTGCCAGGCATTACTGATTTCGCTTCGGTAGCTTTCAGGAACGAAAATGACCTTTTGGCCAAACAAAAGGACCCCGAAAACTATTACATTCAATATATAATGCCCGAAAAGATCCGGCTGAATCAAACGTTCATCTCAGATCCTACTCCCACTAACTATTTCCGGGTAATTTTTCTGACGCTCAGAAAAGTCTTCGAACCGGCCGCTAAGAGTTAGTCGGTAAGCTTATCCGCATCTACCTTAATAGAGCCGTAAATGGAATTGGCGCTTACAAACTCTGGCACTAATTCCTTCATTTGTCCTACCGTTTCCAGAGTATAGTGCTGCCTGGCGCTCGCAATCAGTTTCTCCACTTTTTCTTTCACGTAATCAAAATCGTACTCCTGCACCTTGGCGATCATTATCTTGTCATGATAGGTAGGTTGTACATTTTCTGACAAGTTCAGCAGTTCTTCGTATAGTTTTTCACCAGGCCTTAGGCCGCTGTAAACGATCTTAATATCTACGTCAGGCTCTTTTCCTGCCAGCTTGATGATCTTTTTCGCAAGGTCAACGATCTTTACTGGTTCACCCATATCAAACACAAATATCTCATTGCCTTGTCCCATAACTCCCGCCTCAATAACCAGCTGACAAGCTTCAGGAATGGTCATAAAATAACGGGTGATCTCGGGGTGCGTAACTGTGATAGGACCACCCATGCTTAACTGGTGCTTAAACCTTGGTATTACAGAACCATTTGAGCCCAATACGTTCCCAAATCTTGTAGTGACAAACTTTGTAGGGCGGGAGCTCCTGTTCAACGTGTCGATATCTTTAAGCACATTGGTGTAAAAGCTTTGTGTAAATATCTCGGCTATCCGTTTTGTAGCGCCCATAATATTGGTTGGATTCACAGCCTTGTCGGTCGAGACCATTACAAACTTTTCCACACCGTATTCCACTGCAAGTTCTGCCAGTATTTTGGTGCCCAGAACATTGTTTAACACTGCAACTGAGGGGTTGTCTTCCATCAGCGGAACATGTTTGTACGCCGCCGCGTGGAATACTACATCGGGGTTGTAGATCTCGAACAAGTGCTCCATGCGGATCTGGTCGCATATATCACCTATATAGGCCTTGATATTGGTTTTGGGATAGTTATCCTTAATTTCCAGGTACAGGTCGTGCATGGGTGTTTCAGCCTTATCGCACAAAATGATAAGCGAAGGACGATAGCCACACAGCTGTCGCACCATTTCACTGCCGATAGAGCCTGCAGCTCCTGTTACCAGTACTTTTTTCCCTTTTAGCTCGAAATGTATTTTCTCGTTCTGGATGCGGATCACTTCCCGTTCCAGCAGGTCTTCGATATTAATATCTTTCAGTTGCTGTGTATCAAGTTTGCCGTTAAGCCATTCCTGCACAGGAGGCACCTGTTGCACTTTAATGCCGAAATGAAGGCAGGTATCCACTAGTTTATTAAGCTTGTCTTTTGATATCTTCCTGTTAGCGATTATCAGCAGTTCTACGCCCTCCGCCTTCAATTTCTTAAAGCTCTGTTCGTCGGTATTATAAATAGGTATTCCCTCCATCAGCTTGCCCGTACGACTAAGAGCTTCATCAAGAAAGGCGACTACTGTGATACCGCTTTGGAAATCATTGATAACCTTTTTGGTTTGCAGGCCATGCTCACTCGTATCGTATACAGCGGCCTTCTTTGCCACAGCGCCTTCGTTCCCTTTCTGATGCATTTGATAATAGCGGAAGCAATACCGCACCAGCAGTCTGTATGTAATTAAGACAAAGTTGGTTATAAAGAAATTGATAACAACTACTGAAATAGGGAACAGCAGTATGCTGCTGAACGAATAGCTGACGATAAAGTTGATGGAAAAGTAAAAAACTGCTGCGATCGAATTTACAATAAGCAGCCTGAACGTGTCTTCAATGTTGGTATAACGTATAATGCCTGCATAACTTTTTAAAAGATAGAAAAGGGTGGCATTTAATACGAGGGCCACGCCCAATATCAGGGACATGTTGTAAGTAGCGACGTCTTCGAGATTAAAGTTGAACCTTAAAACGAACGAAAAGAATATCGAGAACAGAACGCAAAGCAAGTCCAGTATAAATATTAGCCAGCGGGGCAGAATTCTGATCTTATAGTGCATGGTTCGGTCTAAATTATAAAATATTTACATTAAATAATTATTCATCTTAGTATCAGGCGGTAAAGATAATAGTAATTATTCCGGCTTATCATCACAACAAAAATATTAAAGATGAATTATTTTATGAAAAATAAAATGTTTTTGATCGGTTAACGAAATACGCCTCAGACAGCTGATGGGCAGAAATATGCTGCTGTTAAACGACTTAGTTTTGCATTATTGAATTTATCGCTAGTTTAGTAGCTCATGCGGGAACAACTAATAGACTTTGATTTCCTCCGGGAGATCTCAGGAAACGACCCAGAATACATGTATGAGGTGATCCAGATTTTTCTGGATTCTACGCCGGCGGGCATCAAAAAACTGGCCAAAATGATGGAGTCACCCAATAGTTGGGACGAGATCAGCAAACAAGCACATTCCCTGAAATCAAGCGTTAGTGTAATAAAAATTAGGGGTGTTTATGAGCAACTTGCTGAATTAGAAGGACTTACGCGTCAGAAAATGGAGCTCGGTGAAGATGAGAAAAAGCGGGTAGAGAAATTAATAGCAGGTATTACCACAGTCTTCAGCGAGGCAGAGCCCGTGCTCGCAGATGAAATGAATAAGCATAAACCGATCGGAGAATAAAAAAGACGAAGCGCTCGCCTCGCCTTTTTACTCAATGTATGTTCTACATCCCTCCTAAGCGAAATCCTATGCAGTAAGGGTTTTGAATCAGGGCATTTTCATGCATCGGTGTAAGTTGGTAGCTGGCATATAGCCTGAAGTAGTTATCCAGTCCTATTTCGGCGGTTACACCACCTACAAAGTCATTAAAATTGAACTTGTCATGGTTTTTTACCTTGCCTTCCTCTCCTGATACGTGCTTGGTCCAGCTGGCTATACGATAGCCGCCAGTAACCCCCACCCCATAAACCAGCCAGGCTTTTTCAGCAAGTTTTGTTTTAAAGGTCGCCATCAGCGGCACACTCAGGTAGGTAAACCCAAGTTTATTTTTGGTAAAGAGTATAGGAGACATAGCTACAGAAGGAACAGAGTCTACATAAACGATATTCTTGGTGAACCTGAAATTGTACATCTGCAGTCCCACTCCGGCTGACAAGTACATCTTTTGTCTTTCGGTTTTCAGCAGTCGGAATTTTGCCAGGATCGGGTAAACGTTTACATTGATCGATTTAGCGTTCTCCAGTGTAAATAGGTTTTCGTTTTTTTGTGTAGCGTCTGGGATACGAATAAAATCCTTTGCAGCGGCAGAATTATAGTCCGTTTGGTCGTGCAGGGCATTTATACCAACTTCTACCATCCCCACCTCTATTTCAAACGGTTTCTCTTCCTTTTCAATTTCTATATCGCCAACGCTGTCAGATTTGGTGATCTTCACTGCATCGGATCCTATTGAAATGATTGTTTTTTTCTTCTTTGCTTTCTCCTGGGCAAACGATGGTATCGAGATAACGGTTAATCCAAGCGCAACAATAACATGTATCGGTTTCATAAATGTCGTTTTAAAGTCTTACGGTAAGTTCTTTGTTTCCAAAACGGAACTGTATGTCCGTGTCTTTGATTTTTGATCTGATGTTTTTTACTTTTTCCACCTTTTCGTTTACGGCTTCCCTGATATCAGCAAACCCTTCAAATTTTTCCTGTACAGGAGCAAAGGCTAACAACGTTTGTTTCGCTTTGGCTTCTGACACTGCGTGAGGTTGAACCGGTATTTCAGGCTGGATGATATGCGCATATTCTTCAGGCTTCTCTTCCTTTATCGGTTCAATGTTGGTATTTGTTACAGGTTGTACCGGCGCTTTTGCTATATTTTCTTTTTCAAGGACAGGGATTGGCTCTGTTACGGTCTTTGGCTCTTCAGTGACAACTTTCTTCTTCGTGCGTGCTACCGTTGTAGACCGCGGTAGCCTGTTGTTTTCAATAGTGACAGGGTCTTTAGTTGTTGAGTGGAGTTCTTCTCCTGTTGTGGTTTTTGTATCAATTTTCGCTGGTTGGGTTGTGTGTGCAATCGTGTTTACGGGTGCAGTATTATCCGGTTTGCTGAACAGCATGATAGCCAGGGCCAGGCAGGCTGCAACGGCGCTGCAGGTCCACCAGCTGCCCGGGCTTATTATGCGCTTGCCAGGGGTAGGTAGTGATTTTAGCAGTTCTTCCTTGCCCTCGTATATTATGCTGGCATCCGGTTCCAGTTTCAAAGCCGTGAAAAGGTCCATTTCATTTTTCAGCTCCGGATGCTGTTCAATGAATGCCTGCAGGGCCTTCTGTTTGGCTTCGGTCAGCTCACCATCTGCTTCCAGCAGCATATACTCTTCATAATTCTCCATGTTCACCATAGCTTTCCTGTTTTTATATTACGTGTTCAACACTTACTAGATATTCTTTCAAAGTTTTGCGCGCGCGGTGCAGGTACACTTTTACCTGAGTAACCGATAAACCTGTGATCTGTCCTATTTCCTCGTAGCTATAACCTTCGTAATCTTTTAGCAATACGAGCGCTTTCTGCTGCTCATCCAGCCTGTTCAGGGCCCTGTCCAATACTCTTTTCAGGTCGGTGTGCCCCGGCCTGTAGGTTTCTTCAGTTTCCGACTGTTCTTTGTAGGTCACACGGCTCTGTTTCCGATAGTTGTCGATCGACTGACGGTAAGCCACCTGGAAGAGGAATGCTTTGGCCTTTTCGGCGGTAACGTTTTTCCGCTTTTGCCAGAGCACCTCGAAGCTGCTTTGTACTACATCGCGTGCGTCCTCCGGGTTGCCTGTGCACTTGCAGGCAAACCTGAAGAGGGCATCCGCCCACTGCTTTACGCTCGCGTTGTATTCAATAAGCTCCATTCACAAGTATATCGTCCGGGCAAAAGAAAGGTTACAGAAATTACAAAGATTTCTTTCCGGGCACTAAAATAGCAGTAAAACAGCGGCTTTAATAGCTGAAACGGACAACAAGACCTACACCCGCAAAGCCGTATTGTGGCCAGATAGCATCGTCTTGCCGGTCAAATGATTTAAATACCTGCAGCTTGCCGGTCAGGCCGGTGTACCAATGCCTGCGCAGGCGGAGTAAAAAGCCGAACTCTGTAGAAGCTCCCCAATTCAATACCTTTTGATCAGTTACATCGGTTGAATGACCTGCATTATAGCAGGGCATCAGGTCAAGCGTGGTTATAATTTGCGCCCGGTCATCGCCTATGATAAAGCTTAACCCAAATGGGGCATGCAGGATATTGGCGAAATGCAGACTATCCGACAGCGAGTGCGCGGTAGCTATCTGTCGGCTGTTGAGCCTGGTGAGACCAAACCCGAGGTTAAGGTGCCAGTAATTGCCAAGTTGCCGTACTCCTTTAATAGTTGCCGAATAGCCAATTCCTGACCGGTCCCCTTTTTGTACTCTTGAGGTGCCTGTGATAAAGTCGACCTGCGGAGATATTGGGAATTTCTGAGGTGGATGGATCAGCTTGCTTTGGTCGCGGGTAAGATATTTGATGGTGTTATGTGAAGCGTTGTCCTTTTCCTGCGCAGAGGTAAATGACGGCGCACAGCTTAAAACAGCCGTCAGCAGGTAAGGTATACAGCAAACGATAATATTATTAAGTGCTTTCTGCATATGAAACTCCGTACCTTTGCCGACTACATAGTTTTTGAGAATGAGAAAAAAACCATCTTCCGAAGGAAGGAAATCAGACCAGGGAAAATCATATAAAAAAAATGCCAGCGATAAGCGTGGCAGTGATGAAAGAAAGTCATTCAGGAAGGAAGGTGGTAGCGACAGCTCGTTCGGGAAGCGTTCTTTTGACAACCGTGAAGAACAAGGAAGTGGGAGAGGACCAAAACGTCCATATACCGGCCGCGATTCATCCTCTGGCGATGACAGGCCTAAACGCCCGTACTCAGGAAGAGACACCGATAGCAGTTTCAATAAATCAGATAAACCACGCAGGTTTGAAGGTGAGGGCCGGAAGAGCTCGTTCTCTGACGATAAGCCCAAACGCCCATACGGAGACAAGAGGAAAGAAGGTTTCGACAGCGACAGGCCCAAGCGCTCATTCTCTGATGATAAGCCCAAACGCCCATACGGAGACAAGAGGAAAGAAGGTTTCGACAGCGACAGGCCCAAGCGTTCGTTTTCTGACGATAAATCCAAACGCCCTTACGGCGATAAGAGGAAAGAAGGTTTCGATAGCGACAGGCCTAAACGCTCGTTCTCTGACGATAAGCCCAAGCGTCCTTACGGTGATAGGAAAGAAGGTTTCGATAGCGACAGGCCTAAGCGTTCGTTCTCTGACGATAAGCCCAAACGTCCTTACGGTGATAGGAAAGAAGGTTTCGATAGCGACAGACCTAAGCGTTCGTTCTCTGACGATAAGCCCAAACGTCCTTACGGTGATAAAAAAGAAGGTTTTGAAAGCGACAGACCTAAGCGTTCGTTCTCTGACGATAAGCCCAAACGTCCTTACGGTGATAAAAAAGAAGGTTTTGAAAGCGACAGGCCTAAGCGTTCGTTCTCTGACGATAAGCCCAAACGCCCTTACAGTGATAAGAAAGAAGGTTTCGATAGTGACAGGCCCAAACGCTCATTCTCTGACGATAAGCCCAAACGCCCTTACGGTGATAAGCAGAAGGGAGGTTTCTCAGATGACAAACGGAAATCGGGCCGCCGCAAAGACGAGGAGGATACGAAGCGCACCTTTGCAGACACTATGAAAGATGCTTTCATCGATCCGGACCGCAAACGCCGTTTTGAAGAAGAAAAGCCGAAAGGCCCGCCTGTCAATAAAAAAATCAAAGAACTGGACGGTGACGAGAAAAAGGAAGAAAAATTTGAGCGTAAAGTAAGCGGACCGTTCCGTAAAAAGTTTAAAGAAGACGCGGAAAAATTTGACCGCGAAGAACGTGTATACAAGGATAAGCGGTATGATGAAGATGAAGCTGTGAAAGAGATGACGCTGAACAAGTACATATCCCATAGCAGCACCTCCAGCCGCCGCGATGCAGCTGAGATGGTAAAGCAGGGGAAGGTTAAGGTAAATGGTGAGTTGATGCTGGACCCTAGCTATAGAGTACAGCCGCATGATAAAGTGACCATTGCCGGTAAAAAATTAACGCCGCAGAAAAACCGCGCGTATGTATTGTTGAACAAACCGAAAGGTTTTATTACAACTACCGAAGATCCGGAGGGACGTAAAACCGTGATGGAGCTGGTAGAGGGAGCAAGTGAAGGGCGTTTATATCCCGTCGGCAGGCTGGACCGTAACACAACAGGGTTGTTGTTATTGACTGATGACGGCGATCTTGCGCAAAAGCTCTCGCACCCCAGCTACGAAACCAAAAAGGTTTACCAGGTGTCGCTCAATAAAGCGCTGACCAAAGCAGATTTTGAAAAAATTATTGCCGGCATTACGCTGGAAGATGGTCCGGTACAGGTAGATGAACTGGCCTATCTCGAAGAAAAAAGTGAAATAGGTATAGAAATACATAGCGGACGCAACCGTATCGTTCGCCGCATTTTCGAGTCGCTGGGTTATGAAGTAGAAAAGCTGGATCGTGTGATGTATGCAGGCCTCACCAAGAAAAACCTGCCACGCGGCACATGGCGCCTCCTGACCGATAAAGAGATCATTTTGCTGAAACATTTCAAAAGCTAGCAACCTTTGTTACTGACAGCAGATAAAATACACGACGGCCGCAAATGGCTGCCCGCAGGTACTGTTGTTGAGATTGATGAGGCAGGTACTGTTCTTGCACTGCATGCGCATGGCAAGGATGAAGCCCAATATTTTGAGGGTATTTTGTGCCCCGGGTTTGTGAATGCACATTGCCATCTGGAACTGTCGCATCTGAAAGGCAAGATTCCGGAACGCACCGGGCTTGTTTCCTTCCTGCAGCAGGTTATGGCTTTACGTCCTCAGTACAGCCTGCCTGAACAGCGCATTGAGGCCCGGCAGCAGGAGTTTCATGCTATGTATGAGAATGGGATTTCGGCTGTAGGAGATATCAGCAATACTAACGATACCCTGGACATACGTGCTGCAGGCAAAGTGCATTTTCACACTTTTGTGGAATCGCTGGGCTTTACAGAAACCCCGCAAAAGCAATTTGCTGCTAGTACAGAAGTGTATAGTACATTCAGCGCTCAGCCCCTTGAAAAAGTA
>JAJNBR010000212.1 GCA_021156265.1 Flavipsychrobacter sp. | reverse complement strand
AAACAGTTTTATTACAGTTTTATTACTCAACTTTAACATGGAGTTATAGTTAGTTATTGAGTTGTTAATTACATTCGAACAATAAACGCTGCACAATCCCATCACCCCTATTCGTATCAAAAGCTTATGAAAAGGAATAGCCTGCTTATTACATTTTTATTGCTACTGGCAATGCTTTCAGGCTACCTGTTCTCGAAAGTTTCATGGGTAGGCCGCGTTGGCATGAGATGGTTTTATAAAGAATATGGATTCCTAAAAGTGTGGTGGCAGGCTGCAACAGTAATATTTGTCATATTAATGTCACTCTATTTGCTACACTATTGGGTGCAGAAAAAAATCGGTGCAAAAGCAAAGCTGTATCACGTAGCCGGAATTCTACTTTCTGTAGCGGGATTGTATCTCACTTATGCTGATTTCAGGGAAACATTATCGCATCGCTGGCTGGGTGAGCGGTTTCACCTCGGTGCTTATTGCTTTTGGCTGGGATGGATAGGTATTTGCGTTTCCTTCCTGGCAAGCCCGGTCATAGCTTCAGATAAAAAGGTTGAAGCAACGCGCTAAACTGCGGTGTATAGTTTTTGTCTTCGTATATCACCAGTTCTTCCACTTCATTACCCTTTCCTCCATTAGAGCATAACCCCACCACTCTATTCACTTCATTATTGCTACGTGGTCGAACATGTAAACGGTGAAACACATTCCAGCCATTTACCTGCAACATTTCTTCCCATTTTTCGTGTTCCACCGGCGGGAGCAAAATAGATGCATAGCCCTCAGGAGATAAATATTTCTGTAGGGTCTCGAACATATCTGCATACGAGAACGACAAAGCGTGCCGTGCGGTGTTTCTGTTAGCCTGCGGACCAAGCAAACTGTCGCGGAAGAAGGGAGGATTGCAAACAATTAGATCATACTGTTTGTTCAGCACCAGGTCGCGTACATCATCTTCGGTGACGTTTATCCTCTCGCTAAACGGGGATGCGGCAACATTATCCAGGGCTTCCCCGGCTGCATGCGCATCCAGTTCAATAGCGTCTATCAAAATATCGGCATTTCGCTGGGCCAGCATCAGCGACAACAAACCGGTGCCTGTCCCTATATCCAGTACCTGTTTTACGCCCGACCCTATAGGTGTCCACGCACCCTGTATGCAGGCATCGGTTGATACCCGCATGGCTGTTTTATCCTGCCTGATCAGGAACTGTTTGAACTGGAAGTAATTGTTACTCATGACCACGTAGCCCGTGCCGTGGGACTTACCGAAAGGTCGGCGAATTCACCTTTGAGGAATTTATAATAGCCGGTTATGCCAATCATAGCAGCATTATCGGTGCAATACTCGAACCTGGGTATGTACACCTGCCAGCCATTTTCAATACCGGCTTCTTCCAGCGCTTTGCGCAGACCTGTATTGGCAGATACGCCACCGGCAATACCTATGTGTTTAATGTTAAGATCCGCCGCCGCCTTTTTCAACTTCAGCATCAGCATCTTGATGATGGTGTATTGCACCGACGCGCAGATATCGTTTATATTCTTCTCAACAAACTCGGAATCTTTCTTCTTTTCGGCCTGGAGAAAATACAACACAGCCGTTTTAACACCACTAAAACTGAAATTATAACCTTCCATTTGCGAGACTGGGAAGCTAAAGCGTTTGGGATCGCCTAATGCCGCATTCTTATCTACCAATGGACCGCCCGGATAAGGCAAGCCCAGCATTTTAGCTACTTTATCAAATGCCTCGCCTGCGGCATCATCAATGGTCTCTCCAAGCACTTCCATTTCCAGATAGCTTTTGCAGAGTACAACCTGCGTATGCCCACCGGAAACCGTCAGGCAGAGGAAAGGAAACTCAGGTTTCGGATCATCGATAAAATGGGCCAGCACGTGCGCCTGCATATGATGCACCGAGATCAGCGGTACATTCAAGGCCTGTGCATAAGCTTTGGCAAAGCAAGCGCCCACCAGCAAAGAACCAATAAGGCCCGGTGCCTGGGTGAACGCAACAGCGTGTATATCTGTTTTAGAAATTCCCGATTGTTGTAGTGCCACGTCCACAACGGGCACTATCTTTTGCATGTGCGCACGCGAAGCCATTTCCGGTACTACACCACCATATTGCTCATGAACTTTTTGCGTGGCGATCAAGTTGCTCAGCACCCTGCCATCCTGTATAACAGCAGCGCTGGTTTCATCGCATGATGATTCAATGGCTAATATATTAATGGTTTTTGCGTCCATACGGCTGCAAAATTCATCATTTACGGTGCAATTATCAAAATGGAAAATATAGAAGGCCCAAACACCAAAATTCCCCTAACCTCTGTCCGACAGCGTTCTGGGGAAATTTTTATGTAGCATTTACTGCTACTACTATTAGTTCAATTACTGTGCCAGACCGTCTTCAGTATCAGGCAGCTGTGGTGGTTCATCGCGCGTTTTAACAATATCTTCAGCTTCTGCCGACATTTCGACCTCCGGATTCAGGCTGCTTTCAGATTCCCTGTTCTCGTTCCACTCAATAATGAAGTTGTTGCGGCCGCCCCCGATAAGGATCCCGAAATATTTCATTTGTATCAGCTCCAGCATCGACAGGAAGGTAAATATGGCGTGTATCCTATTTTCACACTGCGCAAACAGGGTTTCGAACGCTACCCTCGAATTGGCCCTGATGTGATCCAGCAAGAAGGTTTTCTGCCCTTCCATGCTGTAATTATACTTGATGACTACGTGCTGCGGCTTGGCTACCCTGTCCTGGTATTTCTTCATCACCCGCTCAAACGCCTGCATGAGCTTGTACGTATTTACCGTTTGTATCTCAGTACCTTCCGAGTATTCCTCGCCCAACAGATCCAACTCCTGGCGTACATTGCCGCGTTTCTGCTGCAACAGCCGCTCGGCCTCCATCATAGCCATTTGCTCCGATGCTTCTTTGAATCGCTTATACTCAAGTATTTTGTCAACCAGTTCCTGGCGGGGATCTATCTCATTACCATGAGCATCTACTTCACGCCTCGGCAACAGCATTTTTGCCTTGATGCGCATCAGGGTAGAAATGAACAGGATAAACTCGCTGGCCAACTCAATGTTAAGCGACTCAAGTTCATGGATGAACGTAAGAAAGTCTTTAGTAATGGTGTGGATAGGGATGTTGTAGATATCCAGTTCATCGCGCTCAATGAAAAACAGCAAAAGGTCAAAAGGACCTTCAAACTGGGGTAATTTTATCTGGTATGTTGTAGACATTGTTATTTCAGCTATATATCACGATTCCAAACGCAATCAAATATAAACCTTTGGAAGAAAAACCTGACCCATTATTTCGGTTTGTACCTCGATTCCTGCAAAAAGCGTTGCGGATCTTTTTGCTCCTTCATCAATTGTTCGAGGCTCATCTCGGTGTGGTTGCTCATATATGCTTTTACTATTTGCAATCCCAGCCACGAGCCCGTATTTCCGGGGCTTTCCGCAGCCATACCGGCCGAGGTTGGTCCGTCATTCACATAGCGTAATATCTTTTGCCAGTTGTTGTCGTAAAGCAGGTTCTGCTGTACAAAGAAGTTATAAATCTGCCCTTCGTTTTGCTGACACCATTCCTGCTGCCCGGGCGTATAGGCCAGACGAACATGTTCAGGCACGAAAGGCAGGACTTTGGCTAAAAAGTACAGTTCCTTACCACGCTGTATCATCATGTCAAGGAGGTTGCGGTTTTCCATTATAAAGGGCGCTTTGTCCTGGTATATCGCCCGAAATACGGCTACCGGTATGTATTCTTTCGTAAGCTTATTGCCCATGTAGTCGGGTATGTTGCGTGACTTATAATACGGGTATTGCGGACCAAGGAACATATCCAGGCCTATGCCCAGGATATTCTCGTAGGTGATAGCTGCCCAGTTACCCAGCCAGGTGATCATATATACCACCTTAGGCTCCGGTGTTGTGGGTATATAGTGTTTCAGGTATTTAAACCCTTTGGTTAATTGCTCGTCTATATCTTTCGTGTCAGGGTAATGTTTATTAACGGTGTCAAAAAGACCCCTGTAGTCCTTATGAAGCAGGTAAGGACGGAATGCCTGGCTCAAGGCCGGATTGTCGTTGGAATAGTTTCCCAGTATGCCAAAACCCATGAGGGTATCAAGATAGAAGTTCAGAAAATCAGGATACTTCTGATGCAGCTGCGTCAATGCACCACCAACATTGTTCGTATCGATGGCAGCCAGGTCCTGGTCAAAGCGGTACGTCTTCAGATCAATTTTTACACCGGACACGTCCGGGGCTTTCTCTTCGCCATCACCGCAACCAGCCAAACCGACCAGGCTTAAGAGCAGCACTGTGGATAACAGCTGAATTACTTTGGCAGGTGTTCGAAACTTTCTTTCCCGGAAGACATTAAACATTGGAAATGCTTTTATTTTTACAGCGGCAAAAATAACATTGCTAAATCGTTTGGCGTAATAATTGCTCCAGAAGGTTATTCCTAAAGGCAAAAGACATGAAGAGATTTTTATTATTGACGGTAATGGCTGCCAGCGTAGCTACAATTGCAAAAAGCCAGCAATATGAGTACAGTGATCCCTCACCCAAAGGAGGAGGATACAATAACTGGAGAATAGGCGTTTTCTTTTCGCCGAATGTGTCTTGGATGAAACCTACTTCCAACAAAAGCAACGATAAACTGTTTCTTGTAAGCAGCGAAGGCAATAAAATGGGTTACTCCTGGGGAGTGATGATTGACCGTCCGTTTGCCGAGAACTATGGCATCTCAACCGGTATTCATATCACATCAACAGGTGGTAAGATATTGGCACGTGAAAATACCGCAGTTACTCCCCCTAATGTCGCCAACCGCGTAACGAGCGCAAATTTTGATTACCGCCTGCAGTTTGTAGAAGTGCCCCTTGCATTGAAACTCCGCAGTGATGAAGTAGCCAATGGTATACATGTATTCGGCCAGGTAGGCGGTTCGTTAGGACTGAATATCAGCAAAAAGGCCAGCTATGAAGTCACCTATACTGACGCTACAGACCCAAGTGGCCTGAAAGAAGTAACCGGCGAGAACGAAAAAATATTTGATGGCCTGGCTATAGCCCCTGCCATGCTTTCGCTCAACCTGGGCGGCGGCATAGAATATGCGCTCACTGATAAAATGGCCCTGGTGTTGGGCCTGTTCTTCAACAATGGCTTTGTACCCGATATCACTAATCCGGCCCAGTTGGACATGGGCTACAAAGGCAAGTTTGCTGACGGAAACGTGCGCCTGAATAATTTGGCTTTGCGTATCGGTATATTCTTTTAATTTAGCAGCGTCATTTAACCAAGACAACCTTCGGCCCATGCTTATGCATGGGCTGATTTTTTATAGCTCCATTAGTTCTTACTTTTGGAGGTATGAAGATATTTCTTGCCCAGCAGAACTACCATATAGGCAACTTCGAATCGAACACCGAAAAGATCATATCGGCCATTC
>JAJNBR010000211.1 GCA_021156265.1 Flavipsychrobacter sp. | reverse complement strand
GCCCGGTGTACCGCGCTCTACGATGAAGGCAGTGACGTTGCTCTTGGTGCGCGGCTCGCCGGTGCGGGCCAGTACCACTGCTACGTCGCCGCTGATACCGTGGGTGATCCAGTTCTTGGTGCCGTTCAGTATCCAGTCGTCGCCGTCGCGCACTGCGGTGCAGCGCATGTTGCCGGCGTCGCTGCCTGTGTTGGCTTCTGTCAGGCCCCAGGCACCTATGAATTCAGCCGTTGCCAGCTTAGGAAGGTATTTTTTCTTTTGCTCTTCGTTGCCGAAGTACAGGATATGACCTGTGCACAGTGAGTTGTGCGCCGCTACCGACAGGCCGATAGAGCCACATACTTTAGCGATCTCGCTCACCACCGTCACGTACTCGAAATAGCCGAGGCCGCTGCCGCCATATTCTGTGGGTACCAGTACACCCATAAGGCCCAGCTGGCCCATTTGTTTGAACAGGTCGACAGGGAATTTTTGCGCCTCATCCCACTCCATCATTTTAGGACGGATGTGTTTGTTGGCAAAATCGCGGATCATCTCAGCGATCTGCAATTGGGTATCAGTGTATTGGAAATCCATAGTCTTCGAAACGAGGTGCAATTTTACGATATTTTTCGGGGATTATCCGGGTTATATAGGGCTTTTTTACCCTGTTTTCGCTGCTTCCCTCATCCCTACTTTCTTTTTGCTTGGCGCTCCCTTGTGTTACCCCTTCTTTTCTTTTGGCTTGAACCAAAAGAAAAGAAGCAAAAGAAAAGTTCAAGGCTTAGCGAAACCGGCTAAAAATTCATTTCGCTACGTTGCAGTGAAATAGCTTACTATGTGCCTGGTCAACTGCTGCCTGGCAATGTTGACGTCAACTTTTACTCTCTTTGCGACCTTTCACTGCGGCCACTGCGCTCAATGAATTTTATTAACGCCTAATTCGCTTATGCCGGTTTTTGAAATCAGACCAATCAGTTAATCTCGATTTCCCGATAGCTATCGGGACTGAGGTTCAGACAGCGGCTTCAGCTCCTCCACCAGTTTTTCAAACACGCCATCCGGAAAATGATACAGTTCCTTCAGCTGGTCAATATCCGTGAAGGGACCGATGGTGCTGCGGCGGACGAGTATTTTGTGGGCGATCTTAGGACCTATGCCGCGGAGTTTGACTAAGCTGACCGAGTCGGCGTGGTTGAGGTCTGTTTGTTGTCGTTTGATGTCGATATAGGGTGCGAGCATATTGTATTCTTCAGTGGTGAGCGTGTAGAGAGGTTTGAGGTCTTCTTTGGTATAGAAGCGTTTGCCTTTGGCGCGCCATTTCATCATGTTGAAGATGGTATAAGGTTTCAGCCCGAAGCGGCGGAGGGTGAGGCTGTCGACGGTGTTGGGGTCGAAGGTCTGAACCTCAGTCCCGATAGCTATCGGGATGACTGATCTTTCTGATTCTCCTGTTTTTTCGATGATAACTATTTCACTGCTTGTTGATGGTTGGGGTTGCTGCTGTGTTTGGTAGGCTGCTACTATCCGCTCTTGCTGCAGTTGACTTTTGTCTTTACTCTTCATCACCCTGAAGGAGATGACTGCAGCCAGCAGCAGGCACAGTCCTACCAGCCCGTTGCGTTCGGGGCGGGTGAAGGAGGTGTATGAGCGAAGGAGGCGTTTCATTGGCTTACGGCAGAGTTAAGATACGGTTTTCGCGGATTTGTAAAATTTCTGTTAAGGGGTTGTTTACAGGCGCCTGCTTTATTAACTTTAAGAAGCAAAACAAGATCGTCATGACTCCTTATCTCCATTCTATCACCGCTTACGAGATGCTCGGACTGGCCATGCTGCCGGTTTTCCTGTTGTACTTTTTCTACCAGGCATTTAAGGCTTATCTCGAGAAGAAATAGTCTTACCATATACATATTCCAATGTCATGCTGTATCGTTTTGATATAGAACTGATGCATTTATGGCCAAAAACTGCTGATATAGTTATACAATTCCGGCGTTTGCCGTCGTGCGACATAAATCGGCTGTAAGGCGCTGTGGGCAATACTTATGTATTTTTGTTCTCATGGGTTGAATTGTCATTTTTGTTTACTTTGGTATAGTTTTTCGGGGTTCTGCGAAGAAAAAAAATTGGTAAGCCGGTTTGGCTTTGGGCGTGACTGTTGGAAATGATCAGAGTTTTCATGGCGCTTCTCTTCAATTACAAATATACAACTTTTTAACGACATTGCAAACCATGAAACTGGCGAAGATAGGCAGTTATTAAAAAAATATTAGTTTTAGGATAGTATTACCCATACCTACTATCTTATGAAGTACCTTTTGCCCGTTCTTTCTTTTTTTCTGTGCATACACGCGACTGCACAAAATGTCCTTCTGAACAGCGATTTCGAGCAATATATAAACTGTCCGACTGGTCCGGCGCAGGTTACAATCAATTGCAGCGACTGGAGGGCATACACGACATTGGGCGGCCCTGCCACACCCGATTATTTCAACGGCTGCAATACCGGCTTCACTGTGAGCGTACCCAATAACTTTGGGGGCAATCAGCCAGCAGCCAGTGGTAATGCGTATGTAGGACTGGTAATTTATGATAACGGTGGAACTACAAATTTCCGCGAATATGTTGCCACCAGTTTTCCGGCGTTAACGCCCGGCAAACCCTATGAAATATCTATGTCTGTATCTCTTGCCGATCAATCGAGATATGCTGCTGACGGACTTGCGGTGTACTTTTACGATGTAGGACCGGCGACACTCAATATCAACGGAGTAGTTCCGGTTACCCCACAAATATCCTTTGCCAACTATGGTCCTATAACCAACAAAGGCGGGTGGGAGCGGCTTGTCGATACCCTTATAGCAGACTCAACATACGACAACCTCGTAATTGGGAGTTTTTTAACCAATTCAGCGACAAATGCTGATACCGTTGCTACCACTGGATCTTCGTATGCCTATTACTTCATTGATTCGGTAGTGCTGCGCCCACTCGATACGCTCTCGATAAACTTCACCGACGATATGTTGTGTGGCACCGGCACCTTCCTTGTGCCTTATTATGCACTATACAATGTATTTAGTACGGGCAACGTATTTACTGTGCAATTATCGGATGCCAACGGCAGTTTTGCCAATCCTGTAAATATCGGCTCAAAAACGGACACCACTTCCGGCACAATAGCGGCCAACCTGCCTGTGAATCTAACGCCAGGATTTGGCTACCGCATGCGCATAGTATCTTCAAACATTGCGCTTATTTCGAACGACAACGGAAAGAATATTGCCATTGGCATGACGGTACCGGCGAAACCGGTGATAACAAGTAACAGCCCGGTATGTTCAGGCAGCACGTTGGCTTTGTCGGCAACAAGCACCAGCACATTAACGGGAATATCATGGACAGGTCCAAACAGTTTCTCAAGTACCCTTTCTAATCCTTCTATCAGCAACGCAACAATCACTGCATCGGGTACGTACAAAGCAAGAGCATATAGCTATGGATGTGTGTCGGTGGATTCGGGAATTATTTCTGTTGTGCAGTCGCCATCGGCTGTTGTGGCGGGCAGCAACAGCCCGGTATGCGCCGGCGATACCATTAAGCTAACAGCAACCAACGGCATCAACGGCACCAGTTATTCCTGGGTGGGGCCCAACAGTTTCACAGTCAATGCCCAAAATGTAAAAATAAGCCCATCAACCATGTTACATGGTGGTGATTACATTGTAACTAGTACGTTGAACGGTTGCCTGAAGAAGGATACAGCAACTGTGGTTATAAATGCCTCGCCAATTGGCGTGACGGCCTGGAGCAATTCTCCCATATGTGAAGGCGATACGCTTAAACTCTACTCATCAAGCTCAACACCGGGTGTTGGCTATTCCTGGGCCGGACCCGGCAGTTACAACTCCACACTTCAAAATACTGAAAGAGTCAATACCACTGCAGCGCAATCCGGTACTTATATTTTGAGCGCTACTCTAAATGGTTGTGTCACTAAGGATACCGCGCAGGTAACCATCAAACCGCTGCCCGCCATACCTGTCGCAGGCAGTAACAGCCCACTATGCGAGGGCGCTACATTGAACCTGACCACGGGCAATACAACGGCTGGTGCCACTTATGCCTGGGCAGGACCCGGCAGCTATACGGCAGGTACGGCAAACGCAGGCAGGGCAAACACCACAACCGCACACAGCGGCGACTACGTTGTAATCGCCCTTCTGAATGGTTGTGAAACAAAAGACACCACAACCGCAACAATATACGCTTTCCCTTCCGTGCCGGTTATAGCCAATAACAGTCCACTATGCCCTGGCGACAGTCTTGGTCTGACGGCGGCAAGTACCGCAGGCTCAGTTTACCAGTGGACAGGCCCTGGCAGTTATTCATCAATACAGCAAAACCCGTACAGGTTAAATGTGAACACGTCTTATGCCGGCACGTACGAGGTAACGGCTATGCTAAATGGTTGCAGCAGTTCAAATACCACAACCGTATTAGTCAATCCCACACCGGCCACACCGATGGCGACCAGCAATAGCC
This sequence comes from Flavipsychrobacter sp., assembly GCA_021156265.1. GTDB lineage: Bacteria > Bacteroidota > Bacteroidia > Chitinophagales > Chitinophagaceae > Polluticoccus. The sequence continues at coordinate 974 of JAJNBR010000211.1, read as the reverse complement.
CTGTGTGCCCCAATACGCCGATCAACCTGTTTGCGAACAACCTAACAGGTGCCAGCTACAACTGGAACGGACCTTTGTCTTACATTTCAACACAACAAAACCCGGTTATCAATAATGCCACCCTTTTGCAAGCCGGCACTTACTCGGTTACTGCCACTGTTAATGGTTGCATATCGCTACCGGGCACTGCCAATGTGGTGGTAGCTACACCTGCTGCACCATATACTGCAGGCAGCAACAGCCCCATATGTGCAGGTGGCGTTCTCAACCTCAACGTTAGCAACATGGCAGGAGCCAGTTTCACATGGAGCGGACCAAATGGTTTTACTGCAGGCACCCAAAATCCGTCGCTTGCACCTGTGCCTTTGAATGGTGGCGGCAGTTATTCGGTATATGCAACGGTTAATGGTTGCCAGTACGCGACTGTATCTACCGCCGTCACCGTCAACAACGTTTCCTCCCTAGGCGTCTACCCCAGCCCGAATGATACGTTGTGCATCAATAACGCAAACGCAAGTTTTGTAGCCGTACCCTTCAATGCAGGCACAGCACCGCAATACCAGTGGTTCAAAAACAATAATCTCATAGGCGGAGCAACGAGCATCACTTATCCTGCCACAGGCATTGCAGATGGTGATAGTTTTTATTGCCGCATGACGGTAACAGGTCTTTGTGCTGATCCGCTTGTGCTTTACAGCAATAAAGTTGGTATGACCGTATTGCCGCTAACAATAGGACCGTCGGTAAGTATCACCGCTGATCCCGGTACGCTGTTAAGCCCATGGCAGCTGGTGAAGTTTACCGCAGTGGCAACCAATGCCGGCGTTATGCCGAAGTATCAATGGAAACGCAACAGCCAGGATGTGATAGGCGCCAACAGCAATGTATGGAGCGCCAACAATCTTTCTAACGGTGATACCATCAGTTGCATGGTGACAAGTGATATCTGGTGTGCCACACCATCGAACGCTGTG
>JAJNBR010000210.1 GCA_021156265.1 Flavipsychrobacter sp. | reverse complement strand
TGTAAAAGGGTAAATACATCAACATGAAGAAGATATTCGGATTATTACTGGTCTTCGGCCTCTGCGGTTGTAGTAGTAAACAGGACGGTGAAGGCGCAACAAAAGCTGATCTGGCCACCACCATCGCTCAACCCGAGCTGCCAGGAGCGGATGCTGTTGCCGGCAATAGCGTACTCACCGGTTCGCTTGCGGGGTACTACGTGGAGAGCTTTGCGGGCGCCAATACTCATAGCTACAAATTCAAGTTCGCCAACAGCGCGTACAGGGGTGTTTACGAGGAATACCAGGATGGTGCACACAAGACAGTTATCCTGAAAGACGTGATAGCCGATGAAACGGCGAAGACGCTCACTTTTGACCAAAATGGAACCAGGCTGACCGGCACAGTTACTTCGACCGGCTTTGAGCTTGGAGAGGAAGTATTCGAACGCAGGGAAGCAGAATAAAGGGCGCTTTCGCGCCCCATTGTATTACTTACTTGCCTTCGCCGGCAGTTGTTCTATCAACTTTTGGCAGATCTTCAACGGGTCGTACTTGCTGAACTCAACGGCAAGCCGTTCTACATTCTTTTGGTAGATGTTGTTGTTCATGACCTCATTCACAGCTTTCCTGATCTTCTCAGGTTTCGGGCGTTCGGTAAACAGGTTTACACCTAATTTGAAATACCCTACCCTTGCGCATATTTCGTTTTTACCTTCATGTATCCCGCCTACAACCATTGGTAACTTGTTGCTGATGCTCAGCATCACACCTCCGTACCCACCGTTTGATACGTAGACATCTGCATAAGGCATGATGACATTGAATGGAATAAAGTCTTCGATCACGATATTATCATAATCAAGGTAACGCTCACGTAACTTACTGGTTTGCCACCCTGCTGTGGTTACTACCACGAGGTTGTTGGTGCCTTTAAAAGCCTCGAGAGTAGGTATGATGAGTTTGGTCACATCCCCTTCAAAAGTGCCCTGCGTTACCAATATCACTTTATCATACTTCCTGATCCGGTCTTCGAACTGCAGCTTGTAGGGTTTACCATTCGAATGCGGCAGCAAGGGGCCGATAAAATGAACGTTCTTGCTTAACCGGGGGCGATGATATTCAAAGCCCGGAGTACCGCTCTGGAGGTATAGTGTCGAGTTACGGATCTGTACATCGAAGATGTTGAGCTTCTCCAGTTTTATACCGTACTGTGCGTGGTATTTATGCATCAGTTCATGCGGCTTTTTTAAGAGCACGTTGTCAGTGATAAACCTCAGGAAAGCATGAAACGTTTTTCCTGCAAAACTTTTAGCCGGTGTTAGCCCCATGATTGGCGGCGGCAATTCTTTCGACGTTTCACCCAGAGGTAGTATTCCGATAGTAACTGTATGTTTTTTCAGCTTGTGTTTTACAAACGTTATCCCTGTAAAAGCATTATCTGCAATCAGGATATCAAATTCGAAACTTTGGTTGATCTCTTTAATGTCTTCAAAGAACTCGGTACTACGATCGATGAAATAGGAACAGATATCAAAGACTACTTTTTTCACGTGGTTCTTCATTTTCTTCCGTTGCGGAAATACCTCGTCGATGTTTTGCGCTGTAACCTCTTTAGCTTTATTAAATAGATAGTAAGGTATTCCCAGCTTTTCGATCTTCGGAGCATAAGTCGGTCCTGTGTACCAACGCACATCGTGGCCTTCGTTTCTGAGATGTGCGGCGAGGCCGGTTAGTGGATTAAAATGTCCGTCGGCGGGGATGTTGGCGAAAAGGATTTTTTTCTTTTTGCCAGCGGTCATAGTAGTAATGGATTCCAGGGCGTTGTCAAATGTAGTTCTCATTGTTTCGTAGTTTGGTAAGTATTGTTTGATGGTGCAAAGAAACTGCGGCATTGAAGGGGGGAAAAGTGTAATTTGTGCCCGAAACAGGTCATTTTACGCCATGGGACTTTTAGCCACTACAGTAAGAGATATCCTCCTTTCAGCTTCCAACTACGGTATTGCTTATGATCAGCTCCGCGAGCTCGCAGGTTTCACACCTGAAGAGATCGGCGATTCCAGCCATATGGTAGAGTGGCAAAAAGCAGCCAATATATGGGACCTGCTGGGCGACCTTACAGGCAATGAACAGATCGGCCTGACGCTTGGGACTGAAAGCAATATCAGTATCACCGGCATGGTAGGCTTCCTGATGCAGGCTAGCAAAACGTTTGAAGAAGCGCTGGATGTTTATTGCAAATACGGCTACATGGTATGTCCCATGGTGAAATTTGAATATAAGCGTGAAGGCGAGAATGCGATCATTGAATTGCATCAGAACGCAATGTGGAAAACCTCAATGCCAAGAAGTGCCAGGATCTCTATTGATTTTATCCTCGCCAACCTGGTCGGCTTTACCAAAACACTTACCGGCAAAGAAATATATCCCCAGGTTGTGGAAGTAGAATATACAAAAGGCGGTGTAGAAGAATACAGGCAGCTTCTAAAATGCCAGGTATTGTTCAACGCTCCTTTGCACAGAATAGTGTACAGGACTTCGGACATGCAGGCAAGGGTGTTGACCAGCGACGCATCACTATTTGAAATGTTCAATCGTATTCTTGCACAAAAGAAAACGATTGCCTTGCAGGCGAATTGCAGAGACGCAGTAAAGAACCTGCTCGTGATGCAATTCAAAGGTCAGATACCGACCATTGAGGAAGCAGCTGAAGGACTGGGTATGACTGTGCGCACACTACAACGAAAATTGACAGAAGAAAATACCTCTTTCCGCTTTATTGCCAATGAAGTGAAGAAAGAACTGGCATTGCACCTGATGAAAAATCCCGATGCCACGGTTACTGAAGTTGCAGAAGTGCTAGGCTATGGCGACCTCCCTGCTTTCAGGCGTGCATTCAAGTCATGGACAAATGCAACACCCAAAGAAATCAAAAGAGAACTGAGCAATAAGAAGGTGCACATTGCGGCACCTATGGTGTAAGGCTCTGACCCCAATAATATTTTTGTAAGATGCTAACATGCTTTGTCAGCAAAGCGTCTTTTCTTTGCAGCACAATCCTTAAGAATGGAAAAACAATACAAGTATTGCCAGAGTTGCAGCATGCCGCTGAATAAAGATCCGCACGGCGGAGGAACCAATGTTGATGGCACTAAAAGCGATAAGTACTGCAGTCTTTGTTATCAGAATGGCAAATTTACCCGCGACTGCACCGTGCAGGAAATGCAGCAGTTCGTAAAAGAAAAAATAAAAGAAATGGGCATTCCGGGTTTCCTGGCTGGTTTCATGACCAAAGGCATTCCTAAGCTTGAACGTTGGAAACAATAATGACTACCATCGATCAACTAGCTAGTTCACTGGGCAGAAAAGATGAGGGCCCCAACCAGGAGCTTGCGCAAAAGATCGCTTCGAGGACGGATAAAAAAGCTGTTGGCGAATTGGTAGAAAATCTGTCCAACAAGAATATGGACATCCAGAGCGATTGCATCAAGGTATTGTATGAGATCGGAGAAGTCGAACCTTCATTGATCGCGCCACACTATGAAGTTTTTGTAAAATTGCTGAGCAATAAAAACAACAGGTTGGTTTGGGGCGCTATGACAGGATTGAATACTATCGTCAACGTCGATCCTGATAATATCTTCGCGAACCTGTCAGCAATAATGGATGCAGCCAACAAAGGCTCGGTAATAGCAAAAGACCATGCAATGGGAATACTTATCAAGCTTGCTGGCCAAGAGAAATATTCGGGCGACGTTACTACCCTTTTGCTTGATCAGCTGAAGAACAGCCTTCCAAATCAGCTGCCGATGTATGCCGAGAACGCGCTACCTGTAATCGGGCCACAATACAAAGAGCAGTTCAGGAAGATACTGGAAACAAGGCTGGATGATATGGAAAAAGAAAGCAAACGAAAACGAATAGAGAAAGTGCTGAAGAAGATAAAATAAAAAATGCGCGGACCATTCCGCGCATTTTTTATTCATGACCTGGTAGTGTTACACAAACTGGCAGATGACCCCACCCATCAGAGCCATAGAAACGATCCAGAACCCGGCATTAATAAAGATGTATTTGCCACTTTTCCTTTCAAATAAGGCAGGTACGCCAATAATTGGTAGGGCCAGTAAAATACCACCAAGAGTGCCATGAAAAGCACCATGTTTGAAAGTACGGAAATTACTGCCATACTTTGTCATAAAGTCGGTGAGATACATATTCATCTCCGTTCCTTTCTCGTTAATTCCAGGTTCATCCTTTAAGATTGAAAACAGATGCGTTTGGTGAATGACCATTGCACTTAAAGCCAGGGCAACCATTATACTAAGGAGATAGGTTAATCCAAATACCTTCAACATATTCGCCCCTTTTAATTGCTCTTCAGTAAGCCCGGTACTCTTTATCCACGCAGTACCAAAAACTTTAGGATTGTACCAAATAAATCCAACGAAAAGCGGGATTAGTGCAGCCAACGGAATGATGAGAAAATTAAATTCCATAAGTGTGTGATTTTTTCAAAAATAGATATATAAAAGAAAAAGCACAAGCTATTAGCTTGTGCTTTTTGTAATTGTTATGTTTTGCAGAGATTACCTTGCCGAACTATCGCGCCCGGTATCAGGCTTTCGCGCTTCGCCATCATCCCTTGTCGGATTACTGGCAGCCTGTCGCATACCTTCGCTTTCACTCGCACCTTCTTTACCTTCGGTACCGTCGATGTTGCGCATGTGTTTCTCGCGCATGTTCTTTGTCTGCAGGGGGTCAGGCATAACGTTGGCCTGTGCAGCCATGATCTTATTTTTAAGACCTGATACAACGTGGTCTTCACCTTTCATCAACGCTTCATAACCATCCTTCGCTACATCGGCAGGATCGCCATTAGCGTTTTCATGATATTCTATGGTGTTGAGCATACCGGCTTTATTAAAGAAATCAGTATCGGTAGCGCCCGGCAGTAATGCAGTAACTGTTATGTTTTTCTCCTTTACCTCATTTCGCAACGACTGGCTGAAAGAATACATAAATGCTTTTGTAGCTGAGTATACACCAATCAGCGGTGTTGGTGTTTTGCTTACTATCGACGCGAGATTCAATATTTTACCCTCACCCGCTGCTATCATATCTTTAAGAAATAGCTTGGTAAGATACACTGGCGCTACAACATTCAATTGAATGATGTCCAAATGACGCTGAATATCTACCTCCTCAAAAAAGCCATACTCGCCCTGGCCGGCATTGTTCACCAACACGTTTACATGAAGCCCTTTCGCTTTCACCTCATCATAGATCTCCTGTGAGGTCTCCGTTTTGAAAAGGTCTTTTGCCAGGGTCGTAACATGTACAGCAAACTGCTGCTTCAATTCCTCCGCTGTTTGTGACAGTTCATTTTCATCGCGTGCCACAATGACAAGGTCATACCCGTCTTTTGCGAAAAGCTTGGCGAGCTCATAGCCTATACCGCTGGTTCCGCCCGTAACCAGCGCGCATTTTTCGGTATTCTTCTTCATAAAAACGATTTGGTTTTATAGTGTCACCCGGCAAGAAAACTGTGCCATTAATGGTTCTTTTT
>JAJNBR010000015.1 GCA_021156265.1 Flavipsychrobacter sp. | reverse complement strand
TAAAACAAAGCAGAATAATGTAGCCCATACTTATGCCACAGGCGGCAACTATATAGTATGTGCCACAGCCTACAAACGTTGCGGCAAACACACAAGCTGCAAACAGCTGCAGGTTACTGTAGGAATAGAGGATATTATTCAAAGCACTGTCAGCATCTATCCCAATCCGTTTACCGGTCTGCTGACCATAGAAGGAGCAGCAGCAGCAACGAAAATTTCTTTAATGAACATGCTGGGCCAACAGGTGTACAACGGAGTGCTCAGCAGCAATAAAGAGACAATCAATACCTCCAACATGCCTGCAGGCAATTACATCTTACACCTTACGGATGCAGCTGGTCAAAGAAAAAGTATAAAACTGACAAAAGACTAAACCATGCTGCGGAACTGTCCGCGCCCGCAAGGGACCAACCCGGTGTGTGACCCAAAAATGCATTTGAGATTGATAAGATCAAGCAATTTGCTGCACGTTGGACTTCCCTTAGCTGTTTATGGTTGCCTCAAATATGCGAAAATTTGTTCTGTGGCTTTCCGCTGCTAAAAAAACAAACCCCCAGGAATGGGGGCTTGTTGCCTTGCCAATTTATATATTGGCCAGTTGATCTGCTGTGGAAACAGCCGATTACCTCTGTGGGCTACGTAAACGTTTGATTTCTTCTCATGCTTTCTATTATTGGTCTGCCGGACTAATAGTGATGTTGTTACTGACCTGTTTGATCATTTATTATTGATTTGCTTCGTTCAATGGCATGAGCGAAAGTGCTGGTGACATTTGCCTTGCCTATTGCAAACAAGAGACGGGTAGAATTCAGGTCTCTTCTTACCTGTTTACTCGTGACCTCAGAAAGAATTATTTTGGTTTTGTCTCGTATAGCGTCCTTGTATATGTCCTGGATCGCTTTAATGCCGGTTGCGTCAATTATCGGAACTTGCCGCATGCGTATTATTAATACTTTAGGTGGTTTTTCGACAAATTTTATGGCTTCCCGGACTTTATAAGCCGCACCAAAAAATAAGGGTCCGGTAAATTCAAGTATTTCAACTCCGCCAGGAACAATGTTGATGTCATTTTCTTCAATATTCCCGCCCGTACCCTTTGATGAAATGCTAACCTTACTATTGCGAATTGTCTGCCGCATAAACAAAAAAGCGGCTAGCACAATGCCCAACTCAATCGCCACAGTAAGGTCTACCAGCACAGTGAGGATGAATGTGACTAGTAAGATTATCCTGTCGCTTTTTGGTCCTTTTAATACCCAAACAAAGTTTTTCCATTCGCTCATGTTATAGGCCACGACAATCAATATGCCTGAGAGTGTAGCCATTGGAATTAATCCGGACCATTTGCTCGCGAACAACATGATGAGGAGCAAGGTCAGTGAATGAACGATGCCTGCAATCGGTGTCCGCCCGCCGTTCTTTATGTTTGTAGCTGTCCGCGCAATAGCGCCGGTCGCCGGGATGCCCCCGAAAAGCGACGAAAATATATTCGCGGTTCCCTGTGCAACCAGTTCCATGTTGGATTTATGTTTGCTTCCTATCATGCCATCTGCGACGACTGCGGATAGCAGGGACTCTATACCACCTAACAAGGCTATTGTGAAGGCAGGCTGCACCATGCTTTTTATCGTGGAATAATCCAGGTCGGGGAGTGATGGCCACGGCAACGAAGCTTGAACAGCGCCGAATCTGTCTTCAATTGTTTCTAATGGCAGGTTCAGCCCTTGCGTAGCTGCAGTTGTAATTATCAATGCCACCAGTGATCCTGGTATTGGTTTGGTGAATTTTGTCATTAACTGGATAATAGCGATCGTTGCAATTCCGACTGCTATTGCGTACCAATTGGCAGTATGTATGTATTGTAAGTAGCTTCTCCATTTATCAACAAAATCCGTCGGCACAAAGCCCATCTCAAGCCCGAAAAGATCTTTTATTTGCGAGGCGAAGATAATCATGGCGATGCCGCTTGTGAAGCCTATTATAAGCGGGTAGGGGATGTGTTTTATAACGGACCCAAGTCGACAAAGTCCCATTATCAGGAGTATGATCCCAGCCATGAAAGTGGCAATTATCAGTCCGTTGACACCATACAGTTGTACGATACCGTATACTATAACAATGAATGCGCCTGTAGGACCGCCAATTTGCACCCTGCTGCCACCGAACGCCGATATAATGAAGCCGGCAATAATAGCTGTATACAGGCCTTTTTCCGGCGATACACCCGATGCAATAGCAAATGCTATGGCCAACGGCAGCGCCACGATTCCGACAATGACACCCGCCATCAGATCCTTACCGAACTGCTGAAGACTATAGTTTTTTAAAGTTGTAAATAGCTTTGGGATGAACATCTACGAAGGATTTATGGACATATTTAGGCTTTTATCCAGAACTTAAGGAGGCTGTCCATCATAGAATCTGCCAAGTGGTAATTGGCTGGTATTTCATCTTCCTGGCTATGGTATGTTACCAGTCGGGTGCCTGGGGGGCGTTGGTCTAATTGCCTGTAGAGATAGCGGTTGTAGTAATTGAATAATTCGCCAGAATATTCTATATTTTCATCAATCTTGTCGGTGCCATCCAGATTTTCATAGAATGAATTATAGAAATAGAAATGGTCGTAGTTTCTAAAGTCTATCTGTGTGAAGTTGGCATGAATAAAGAAAACGTTCTCGAGTCCCAATGCTTCTTTTGCTTTGTCGGCATAGTGAACTAAACGCTTTCTTTGTTCCACACCATAGAACAATGCACTTGGTTCAAAATGTGCTGCAGCTAAACAGAACTTGCCGACACCGCTGCCAATGTCAAGAATCCGTACTTTGCTACCTGTTGCCAGGAACTGGCTTGCTCTCCGCGCTACCGAAAGCGGTGTCCAGTGCTGACCTGCCAAGGCTGAAATCGAGGGTGGATATTGGTCATTGAATCGCTCATCTGTGTGAAAGGAGTTAATTATGTTTGTATGTTGAAATCTCTGCGGCATTGGCCTTCTTTTGCGTATGATTACATTGTTACCTCTTCTTGTCATAATGTTGCGCTTTGGAGTCCGCAGTTGCTAAGCACTTCGTTTTTATCGCCAGACACCTATATATACGTTTGTGCATAGAATCTCATCCATCCATCCATAGTTGTTGATAATAAACAGAGTGACTAATTCCTGTCCTTGCGTTAGGCAAAATTAAAGTGTGTCAGCCTCGCCAATTTTGCGATTTGTCACGTTTGGTCTGTGTTAGTACTTTTTATAATGATTATTTTTGAACAATATGAGCTTGAAAGGCATATTTCCGATTGACAGGTGGGATTTTAGTTCTCGAAAGATATTGACGGAATTAAATGACGAAGACCGTGAGAGCTTGATGTCGCGGGCAAGAAAGAAGAAGTATAAAAAGGCTGAGATCGTATTTCGTGAAGGCGCTGAGCCTGCAGGTATTTTTTATATTGAATCGGGAACGGTTAAAAAGTATAAGACAGACAATGCTGCCAACGAGCATATATTTTATGTCGCAAGTGCGGGAGAACTTATCGGTTATCATGCTGTGTTGGCGGGAGAACCTTATCCCGATGCGGCAGCTGCATTAGAGGACAGTGTTATCCGGTTTGTTCCGCTGGAGGACTTTCTCTCATGCCTGGAGCGGTCTCCTGTTTTGTCAAGAATACTATTAAAGACACTTAGTCATGAATTTGCAGTGTTCGTTAATAATCTTTCGGTCTCTGCTCAGCGGCCGGTAAGAGAACGAATAGCTATTGTGCTGATCGTATTGCGGGAAAAGTTTAAAAAAGGGGTGGAGCCCGGTGCGCCTGTTATGATAAGCATATCCCGGGATGATATCGCTAATATGGCCGGGACAACTCGTGAGAACGTAGCCAGGTTTTTGACGGAATTCAAGCAGGAGGAAATAATAGAAACCGTAGGTAGGAAGATATTAATAACGGATATCAAAAAGCTTGCAACGATCTCTAACTACTCCTAATGTGACAAATGTCAAATTTCCGGGCACCTTCATTCGTATTTTTACTTCAAAAACATGCAGCAACCCGATCCCCTGATATTATCATCTATCCTGAGAGGTAAATGCCCTGAGTGCAGAAATGGCAGCATATATGTAAACAAAGGTGTATTCCCTTTAAAAGGTACCCTTAAAACTGTCGAATATTGCGCTACCTGTAAACACAGAATCAACGCTGGCAGCGATAGCGCACCTGGCATCAACTATGCAATAAGTGTCGTTGTCTATGTTCTTGCTGTTATTTTTTATGCCGGTAGCTGGGGACTCACCTATAAGGATAATAGTTATATTCAGGCGTTTATATTCTCAACCGTAATAGTGCTCCTTTTACAGCCGTGGTTAATGAGGCTTTCTAAAACTATTTATATCTACTTGTTTGCCAAGTTTCATTGATAAGAAAAAACAACGCCAAACCGGTATATTATTGTGCACATTGAAAACTATGCTAAAAGGTCGTCGAGCGGCATGAGCGGCGGCAAACAATTGTGTGCTTTTTTCGGTATGCAAGTGTATTATCAAAGAATCAGTGCACAGGTCATGTATCATCACCCCTTGCCTCAACAGTGGCCAATTTTATTGCTGTTGTTCCTAACGGCAAGGTGGGGTATTTTACGTTTACGGGTACTTCTGCATACGATAGCCTGATATGGAATTTCGGTGACGGCGCCACCGACACAGCTAAAAACCCCTCGCATGTATACAGCGTTAGCGATACCTATACGGTATGTGTGACGGTATACTCGGAATGTGGTACAGATACCAAATACCAGAAGGTCGTCATCACTGTAGGCGTAGAGGATCTTGCGATGGGTACAATCAGCATTTACCCCAATCCGTTTACCGGCCTTCTGACCATAGAAGGAGCAGAGGCAGGAACTAAGATCGCTTTACTGAACATGCTGGGCCAGCAACTGTATAATGGAACGATCAGCAGCACTAAAGAAACGGTCAATACATCGCAGTCGCCTGCAGGCGATTATATTCTACACCTGACAGATGCAGCTGGTCAGAGAAAAAAGCATCAAACTGACAAAAGACTAAACCATGCTGCGCACCTTACAAACAAAACCTTTCGTAGCCGAATCCCAAAATTCTCTCTCCATCTGATATTGGATATTTAGGTCACAGCCTTTACTTCAAACCTCTTGTTGTTTATATCGAACGAATATCCTGCCTTTTGACCTAGCATCTTTGAGGCTATAGGTGAAGCAGAAGATATTGCATAAAAACTTGTCCCATCTGCTTTGATCTTCCCGGCGCTTATGGATATGTAAAAGTTCCCATTATTGGTATACACCACCGAGCCGGGCGAAATGGTAGAGCCAGTTTGTGTGGGTAATATAGATCCCAGTACTGTCTTTAGTTTATTCAATTCATTCAGTCTTGACAGGTTCAAGTCTATTTCCTGTTGTAGTACCTCTCGCGTGGTCTCGTATTTATCACCTGCGCTACTTTTTGTCTCGTTGGCGGAGGATTCTCGGGTTTCGGCTATCAGCTTTTTTATCTCTGCCTCCTTTTTGCTTAGATAATCGCAGCACTGCTGGTATAATTGTTCCTTTAAAGCGGACATATCGTCAATATTAAGGCAGTATTTTTAATATAAAGCTTCGTTTTCAATACTTTTTGCTTCAATACGACAGTACTATAACAGTAAAGAAAATCACGGACACCAAATTGAAATGCCCTTGCAAGAAAACTGGGTTGACACTTTTATCTTGCCAACAATCCTAAAAATCAGCTTATCTGCCAAGCTCGACCATTCAAGGTAATAGTATCGAAAAATCGATAAACTTTAAGGTGATATAAACTACCTCAAGATCAATGCGGGCGCGGGCTGGATCTGTTTCCATTATAAACGGATGGCCCGGTCTTTACATCGGAAAAAACGGCAATTTTATTTAGTTGCTTTGAAAATCAAATGATTATCGTTTTTGCTAGTTTTTGTTGTGCATTGTTAGGTTATTGTGTAACCGTTTGATTAATTTCGAATATTCTATTGTCGTTTCTGAAGGGGTAAACTGACGACAATCAGTACGAATAAAAGAAAAAGACCTTTTTATCTTTTTTTCATGACGGTAATCATATTTTATTCTTCGATTCAGTCAGACTTTTGAGTTGTGAATAAAATATATCATTTCACAAAAAAAACATCCAGTTTTATGAACCTAAAACATTTCTATGCCGCTGCTTTCGCTGCCTGTTTTATTATCTACGGTTGCGGAGGTAGTTCCGAAGAAAAATCAGTAAAAGATGAAACTCCACAACAACCAGTCGATGAATCTCCTGCTTCTGCAACTACTGCTAGTGATAAGGGGATTGGTAAATTCCAAAATGTGGAATTGACACATCCGCTTGATGAAGGGATGGTAAAGGCCGGTCAGCAGACGTATGATGTAAAATGCGGCTCATGCCATAAGCTTACGGATGAAAAAGTGGTGGGTCCGGGATGGAAAGGTGTAACAGATAGAAGAACTCCGGAATGGATCATGAACTTCGTAACCAATGTTGACGAGATGTTGGAGAAAGACCCCGAAGCCCAGGCAATGTTAGAGGTGTGTATGGTTCGTATGCCTAACCAGAATCTGAAGGACGATGAGGCCAGGGCTGTGCTGGAGTTTATGCGTAAAAACGATGGTAAGAACTAGATAACACAGTTTTCCCCTTCATAACACACACAATTTCAATTATATGACCAAGTATTTTTTAACCTTAATGTCTCTGGGCGCAGTAGTGGCGTTTCAGAGCTGTAAAATGAAGACTACCGAGGCTGCGGTGAGCGGAGATGCAGCATCGAAAGTATATGTTGCACCCGGCAAATACGATGAGTTTTACAATTTCGTTTCAGGGGGTTTTAGCGGCCAGGTATCCGTATATGGACTTCCATCAGGTCGTTTGCTAAAGGTGATCCCGGTGTTCTCACAGAATCCGGAGAACGGCTATGGTTTTAATGAAGAAACTAAACCAATGCTGCAAACGACTCATGGGTACGTGCCCTGGGATGACCAACACCACCTGGCGCTTTCACAAACCAATGGTGAGCACGACGGACGCTGGTTGTTTGCAAATGCCAATAATACTCCCCGTGTAGCACGTATTGATCTGAAAACGTTTAAAACAGTTGAAATCCTGGAACTGCCAAATAGTGGCGGTAACCACTCTTCGCCATTTATTACTGAAAATTCTGAGTACATAGTTGGCGGTACCCGCTTTGCCGTTCCGATTGCCAACCAGGAAGCGGCGCTCACCCAGGCATCTTTCAAAGCGAATTTTAAAAGTACGGTGTCTTTTATCGCCATTGATCCGAATTCAGGCCATATGAGCGTTGATTTCCAGGTAATACTACCCGGTATGGACCTTGACCTGAGCCGCGCCGGTAAAGGTCCGTCACATGGCTGGTTCTTCTTTTCGACCTATAATACGGAGCAAGCTAACACGTTGTTGGAAGTAAATGCCTCACAAAAAGATAAGGATTACATAGTTGCTATCAACTGGAAAAAAGCCCAGGAATATGCAAGGGCCGGCAAGGGTAAAAAGATGGCCACCGAGTACTATCACAATATGTTGAGTGAGGAAAACCATACTGCTACATCAGAAGTGGTGAAGGAAGTGCTGACCCTCGATCCTAACGAGCTGAAAGATTTCGTTTACCTGATCCCTTGTCCGAAATCACCGCACGGTTGCGACGTTGACCCGACAGGAGAGTACATCGTGGGTAGTGGTAAACTGGCCGCGCTGATTCCCGTGTTCGCTTATCAAAAGATCACCAAAGCTATCGCTGATAAAGCCTTTGAGGGCGACTACTATGGTATTCCTGTAATCAAGTATGAGGCTGCCCTTCATGGCGAAGTTAAGAAGCCAGGACTTGGACCATTGCATACCGAGTTTGATGGTAAAGGAAACGCATACACTTCATTCTTCGTTTCGTCTGAGGTGGTAAAATGGAGTATTAAGGATTTGAAAGTATTGGACAGGGTGCCAACATACTATTCTATTGGTCACCTGATGGTGCCTGGTGGCGACACTAAAAAGCCTTATGGTAAATATGTGGTTGCTTATAACAAAATTACAAAAGACAGGTACCTGCCTACAGGTCCGGAGCTGACACAGAGCGCCCAGCTGTACTCGATCGATGGTGATAAAATGCAGCTGCTGCTGGACTATCCGACAATCGGCGAGCCACACTACGCTCAAGCCATTTTAGCAGATAAGATTAAAGCACAAAGCGCTAAGATATACGACATCAATGCGAATAAGCATCCCTATGTATCTATGGGCGAGAAAGGAACGAAGGTGACACGGGAAGGAAACCAGGTTCATGTGTACATGACAGCTATCCGTTCGCACCTGACGCCTGACAATATCGAAGGCATACAAGTTGGTGACGAGGTGTATTTCCACGTTACTAACCTTGAGCAGGACTGGGATGTACCACATGGTTTTGCCATTAAGCATGCTGATAATGCGGAATTGTTGGTTATGCCGGGTGAAACCAATACTTTGAAATTTGTACCAAAGAAGCCAGGTGTTTATCCGTTTTATTGCACGGACTTCTGCTCGGCGCTTCACCAGGAAATGCAAGGATATTTGCGTGTATCTCCGAAAGGAAGCAGTGTTCCTTTAAAGTGGCATACCGGCAAAACTGATTCGGCTGCAGCAGTAGCTACAGTCAGATAATTGTTAACCAATGGCAGTATGCTGATGAAGTGTACTGCCATTATTTTTTTAGATCGCATGAAGAAGTTAAGCGTTTTAGGTAGGATCAGTATTTTTCTGGTAATAGGATGCGTAGCCTCGCTGTGGTTTTTGCCTATGTGGCGTATCGATCTGGCAGCTCCACAGTATCCCGAAGGTATCTTCATGGAAATATGGATCAACGATATAAAGGGCAATGTTGACGTTATAAATGGTTTGAATCACTACATCGGGATGAAAACCATTCATAAAGAGGACTTTAAGGAGTTTATTTATATTCCTATTGCCTTAATGGTGTTCTGCGGTCTGGGGTTGTTAGTATTGTTGCTGAATCGAAAAGTTGGATACTATATCTGGGCACTGATATTCTTTGCAATAGCCGGAGTTTCCATGTATAATTTTTGGAAATGGGAGTATGATTATGGTCATAACCTCGATCCTACTGCGCCTATTAAAGTCCCGGGTATGGCTTATCAGCCTCCTTTGATCGGCTATAAAAAGATGCTGAATTTTGAGGCCTTGTCGCAGCCGGATGTAGGCGGCTGGTTTTTCATAGCCGCAGGCATTATCGTAGTCGGCGTATCATTTTACGAATGGAAACAAGCTAAAAAGCAATTGAAATGAGACTGGTTTTATCAGCGCTAATGTTTATTGCATTGGCTGTATTTTCATCTTGCAGCAGGGAATACGAGCCTATCGACTACGGTAAAGAAGCATGCGCCCATTGCAAGATGACAATTGTAGATGATCGGTTTGCCGCAGAGTTGGTTGATGCTAAGGGACGCGCATTTAAGTTTGATGATGTTACCTGCATGAAACACTTCATATCTGAACAGAACAAAGCAGGCGATAACCTGCTGTATGTGGAG
This sequence comes from Flavipsychrobacter sp., assembly GCA_021156265.1. Lineage (GTDB taxonomy): Bacteria > Bacteroidota > Bacteroidia > Chitinophagales > Chitinophagaceae > Polluticoccus. Next base: position 11,293 of record JAJNBR010000015.1, on the reverse strand, counting down.
GATTTCCTGAAAAAAGATGTTGGCATTATCGACGCGGGTAGCGCGGTGTACCTCCAACATGAGTTCTTTGCTAGTCCCATGAATGGTAACTATGCAGCTTTTAAAACAATAGCGGATGCGCAAGCGTTAAAAGACAGTCTGGGCATTAACACAATGAAATGGGAAGAGTTGAAGTAGCACGAAGGTGGATTGTATGCATTGTATTTTCTTTGTTGACGGCAGTAACATATGCCAAGTCTGTCAGAATCACGCCTGCTAACAATATCCAGCATACATTAGATCGCGTTGCCGACGGCGATACGGTATATGTCAGTAAAGGCAGTTATAACCAGAACAACATTATTGTCAGAAAAGCCATTGCTATAATCGGCGAGGAATATCCTGTCTTTGACGGTGGAAAAAAGAATGAAGTATTTATTGTTATTGCCAACAATGTCCTGATCAAAGGTTTACAGGTACAGAATACCGGCAGGAGTAGTATGACAGATATGGCAGGGGTAAAACTTCAGAACGTTTCTCATGTCACTGTCAGTAATTGCCGGATATACAACACAACCTACGGCGTTTACCTGCAAAACAGCAATCAGTGTAAGGTGGTAGCCAACACCATCAAAGCCAATTCGAAAGACGAGCTTCAATCTGGTAATGGCGTTCACGCCTGGAAATGTAATAATTTGCTTATCAGCCACAACGTATTGACGGGCCACCGTGACGGCATTTACTTTGAGTTTGTAACCCAATCGCTGATCACCAACAACAAATCAATCGGTAATATCCGTTATGGACTACATTTCATGTTTTCCCACAATGATATTTACAGTTATAATACTTTTGAAAATAACGGTGCTGGAGTTGCCGTGATGTATACAAAAGGTGTTACCATGTACAAGAATACTTTTTACCGCAACTGGGGTGATGCTTCTTATGCCATATTGCTAAAGGATATTTCTGACAGTAAGATTGAGTATAATAAGTTCACAAAAAATACAGTAGGCATTTTTATGGAGGGCAGCAGCCGCATTCATGTAGCTTATAATACATTCGCCGATAATGGCTGGGCTATGAGAATACAGGCGAGCTGCGACGGTAATACTTTTGAGAAAAACAATTTCTTCGGTAATTCTTTCGATGTTGCGACCAACGGTACTATGATGCTGAATACCTTCAGAAGTAACTATTGGGATAAATACGACGGGTATGACCTGAATAAAGACGGCAACGGAGATATTCCTTATTATCCTGTCAGTGTTTACTCTGTGATCACCGAACGGATACCTACGGCTATGATATTGTACCGGAGTTTTCTTACTAATATTATGGATGAAGTGGAGAAGATGATGCCTAGCATCATTCCTGATCAGTTGAGGGATGATGAGCCAAGGTTAAAAAGGTGGAAATTATGATCGAAATTAAGGGACTGACAAAATCGTTTGGCAAATTCAAAGCTTTAGACAATATTGACCTTGACCTTCTTAAAGGTCAGGCAATATCATTATTAGGGCCTAATGGATCCGGTAAAACGACTCTGATCAAATCTATCCTGGGTCTTGTTATACCCGAAAAAGGCACTATCTGCATAAACGGGCATGTAGTTAAAAACGATTGGTCCTATCGCTCGCAGATAGGATACATGCCGCAGATAGGCCGTTATCCGGATAATATGACGATCGAACAGGTTATCAATATGATCAAGGAGATACGTGCGGATCACAAAACCTATGATGAGGAATTGATATCTGGCTTTGGCTTGGATAAGGTGAAGAACAAAATGATGCGTAATCTGTCGGGTGGTACACGTCAAAAAGTGAGTGCCTGCCTCGCATTTCTGTTCGCTCCTGATATCTATATACTCGATGAGCCGACCGCGGGATTAGATCCTGTTTCAAGCGAGCTGTTGAAGGAAAAGATCACACGAGAACGCAGTGCCGGCAAACTCATTTTGATCACGTCGCATGTGTTAAGCGACCTGGAGGGAATCGCCAGTCATATCATTTATCTGCAGGATGGCAGACTTATGTTCTATAAGACGGTTGAAGAGCTGCAGTTAAGCACCGGCGAAGAGAAATTAAACAGGGTAGTAGCCCACGTTATGAAGACGGAATTACCGTCACTAAAAAGCAGATTATGAAGATCATTATCAAATATGTGTTGCTTGACCTGTTGAGGAATAGGATCGTGATCGTATATACAGTTTTACTTGCGATCTTGTCTGTAAGTGTATTGGGATTGGACGCAAATCCGGCGAAGGGACTATTGAGTCTCCTGAATGTTTCTTTACTTTTTGTGCCTATTATTACCATACTTTTTGCAACCATTTATTTTTTCAATTCGATAGAGTTTACTGAACTCTTGCTGTCGCAGCCGATAAAACGTAAAAGCGTGTTGCTGGCTGAATATGCCGGAGTTGCTGCTTCTTTAGCGGGAGCGTATGCTATAGGGGTAGGATTGCCCTTGCTTTTCCTGGTGTCAGGTACAGAATCGTTGATCCTTGTATTGACCGGGATATTGCTGACACTTATTTTCACCTCCCTTGCCTTACTGATATTTGTGAAATCGCGCGATAAAACGAAAGGAATAGGCGTTGCGATTGGCACTGCGCTATTCTTTACACTTCTTTTCGATGGTCTGTTGATAGCCTTTATTTATTCATTTGGAGATTACCCGATTGATAAAGCAGTGATCGGTATTATTGCTTTCAACCCGATAGACCTGGGCAGGGTGTTGATGCTGCTGCAGCTGGATGTTGCTGTTTTGATGGGATATTCCGGCGCCCTGTTCAAAAAGTTCCTGGGATCTGCTACCGGAAGTATTTTTTCCTTAGCCTGCATGGTTTTCTGGGTGATCCTTCCGTTGCTGCTCTCAGTAAAGGTGTTTAAAAAGAAAGACTTATAATCACCATCCCAGTTCGGCTTTTCCCTGAGCACTGATGAAATCAGCACTCCATTTAGGCTCCCATACCAGGTTAACTGTGGCGTGATAACCAGGCAATGCGTTTTCCGTTGCGATAGTTGCATGGCTGGTTATAAAGTTCCCGAGGGGACAGGAAGGTGTTGATAAAGTCATCTCAACTATAATTTCTTTTTGTGGTTCGTTTACAACCACATTATAAACCAGGCCGAGGTCAACAATATTTATACCCAGCTCGGGGTCTGCCACCTGGTGTAGTGCTTCTAATACGGTCATTTTCGTCCGGTAGTCACTGTCTGCAATATTCAACTCCATCTGCCAAGTTTTTTAATGATCATCATTACATGCGCAAAATACCAAGTGGAGGCAACGACCATTAGCGAAGCCCCTGGATAGATCAATGCCGTTTGTCTAAGTAATATTCCTGCCAGGAAAAGCATATAGCCCGGTAAGAATAACAACATTTGTGTCCTTACCCATTTTTCATTGAATAGGTCCTTTGGCAACAGCTCTGGCAGTGTGTTGGGTTTGGTTATATGCATCCATACAATGAATGGCAGAGTCTTAAATGTCTGCCCCATAATGATCGTGCTTATAAAGCCACCGAAGAATGAGAATCCATATGCGGTTACCAGGTTGGGCGTAACGGTAGTTTTTACCGAAAGTATTACCAATAGTAAAATGAATGGCAATGACATTAATGCCAGAGCTACAAACGTTTGCTTCATGCCATTGTCTAATTGCCGGCGCATAGCGCTTTTGTAACATGTTCTGATATATAGAGCATAAGAGACAACACCTCCCATAACTATAAGCAAGTATAAGGGACGTCCCCACGATGCGTTGAATACCATACCTTCAAGCAAAAACAATATAAGACCTATATTGATCGTATAGAAGCTTATGTTGAGCAGTTTCGTTGCCTCGGTTCGGCTGAGAAGAAACATAGGTACCAGTTTCGAACTGATCCCGATTATCAATTGTAGGAACCATCCTGCCATCCCAATAGAAGCATGGATCTTCAAATAGTGTAAGTGGTCGGCCGATAAAATTGGATGGCGAAGATTAATTAGCAGGATCAGACCGATAGTGCAGGTAATCGCAAGCCACACATGAGCGGCCAGCATGAAAAAACCTACAATTGTTTCTTTACCAGAGCTGGCTGTTTTATATATATTCCAGGCATGCATAATGACTGCCAGCAGGATCAGCGTCCCCCCTGCGTAGGCGTACGTATTAAGCGCAAAGTTCCAGAAGGCAGTGACGAGTATACCTGTGCCTGTTATAAGCAGGACGATGATAGAGATGGGAAGCTTTTCGTTGTGTAGCCTGCGCTCGCATACCACAGGTGCCAATTGGTTACTGGCACCAAAAATAATCATAGTTGCCCAGCCAAAAACAGCAAGGTGCGTTATTGCTAATATGCGTGGCTGGAAATAGTGTCCGGTAAAAGCGTGACCGGCAAATAAGCAAAGCACCGATAGCAATACGAAAGCAAAAGCTGCAACCGCATAATAAGGTATGATTGATCGTACAGGCGGAATATGTTCTTCCGGAGGTTTCACTATTGTTGCTTATAAATTATCAGTTCCACGCCTTCATCAGTATATCGTACTACATGTTCATACTTTCTGTCTTTCAATTCAGGCAGAAGGAATAAAGGCAGTTTTTTATGGTATACGAATAGTGCGGTTTGACGTTCTAAAGATTCAAGCGTCCTCAAAATCGTGACCATAGGCTGGGGCATGGGAAGCTGACGAACGTCTATATATTTTAAACTCCCCTCAAACCCGCTTCTGATTTCGTCAAACTGTGACGCTTCCGGCGAATGCGCATCTGTGTTTAAGAGTTCGTCCGTTGCCTTTTTAAAATACGTATGAATTTCATCGCTACCTACTTCAACAACTTCTGATTCGTATCCCCGGTCCTTTAGAATGCAAATAAGGGGAAGCGGTTCAAAAGAATTGACCAAAAGCAATACTTTATCTTTTGGCAAGGTAGTGATTGCTTGCATTATTTTTTTGAATGGATCTTTCCCATTATTGATGTCATCTCTTACGTCCAGCAGCATATCATAGTTGATATTTGCAGCGGTGTCTCTTTGAATATGCTCAATCTGGATTGGTTGACTATCGCTTACATTGAAGCCTAGCGGCCTAAGTTTAGTATAGAAGGTTTCAATATCGCACTTTCCTATTTTAGCAGCGTCAGCTATTGTTACTCTGGATGCAAATATTTTTCGCAATACAGGGTTCTGTAGTTTTTTGAAATGAGTATTAATGCTGGCTATGGCATCTATTACTGCCGGGTTGGCCTTGATAAGCGCGGCGATCTTTGTATTTGCGTCGATGACCATCTGGTTAAGTTTAAAAGGGGACCCAAAAAAAACTACTTCCGAGTCCCCTTATTTATTAAAGTTTGTTTTCGAGTTCGATCGCCTTTGGAAAGAGTATGTTGTTTTCCAGGTGTATGTGCTGGATAAGGTCATTTTCGAATTCTTCCAGCTTATGGTACAACAGCCCAACACTATTGCACGAGTTGGCCGGTCTTGTGTAGTCATTAGTAAGCGTGCGTATCTCCCTTGCCAGCGCCCCCGCTGCATCGTGTTCGCTTTCCATCATCCAAATCGGACTTTTTACAGAATCGAAACCATGGGGCTTGTTCTTGTCGAATCCAGGCGTTTCCAGCAGTTTGATATAAGGGAATAGTATCTGCTCCTCTTTTTTGAGGTGGGTATTCAGCTCGCGTAACAGCTCGTGCGTCTTGTTGCGTATGTCTACTAGTATAGGATTGTTCTGGCCATGATGTGTTGCAACTTTTTCTGAAAGCTCACCTAGAAGCTGAGTGGACTCTTTTACATAAGTGTGGTGAACATTAATAATGTAGTCCGCGAGAAACGAAAGTGTCCATGAGTTAAAGTCAAGATTCGGGCCAGCTTGTGTTGCACGTTCGGCGTTTTGCAGTTCCTCTTTCACTCGGTGTACATCTAACCCCTTGTCAATACAAGCTTCTTCGAGTGAACGCTTTCCACCACAGCAGAAGTCTATTCCCAGTTTTTTCAGCAATTGAGCTTTTCGCATGTCTTTACTGGCGATCTCTCCTATAGTTTCAGAGTTCTTCTCATTTTTCTTTATCTCCACTTCCCATATTTCCGGTCCATTACTCAGATATGTCCAGGAGAAACAGTTGCCGCGTTCGCCAAGTAGCTGGTAGTACAGTGGCTTAGGATCATGATCATTATGAATGACTACTGCATAGCCCTCTGCAACGCTGTCAAATGCGTCAAAAATAGTTGGGTGCTTCATTCTTGGTTCCAGTACCGTAACATCGATAAATACGTTGTTCATTGTTGTGTTGTTTATAATTGAGAAAACGATTTTGTTGTTGTTTTATAATTGAGAAAGGGGATTTTTAATCGCCTTAGATTATTGGCCGCCATTACCATAGCGCCGGCCATCAGGCATATCGCGGCAATCCAAAGAAGCCAATACATGATAGCACTGCTTAGCATGAACATAAATCCAAGCCCTTGTGCCATTAATGCTATTTCGTTGAGTAATATGCCCGATACAAATAGCCAAAGGCCGAACTGTGCTGTCCTGTTCAAAGACAACAAGTTGATCTCTATAAAATGTGCAAGTATGTACAGACTTACGAACCCAAGCAATACAAGATGAAGAAATCCAATAATGACCGGCCGGTTAGCAAATACCAGCGGACCGAGCGATGGAATGATGGTGAGCGATTGAAATATCATTTTTAGCACAAACGCAGCCATAGAAATTATTGCGATTTTACGCGCAACGGGTTTGAGCTGAGTTGCCTGTAGTCGAAGCTGTGGTAACATCAGGAAAAACCAAAAGGTACACACCGCCAGCGACAGGCTGCCAATCATAGCTATTATATTGATCCACAGCGCCGGGTAATGCCACAGGTAGGAAATAAACATTGAGGGCACCACCGAGAAACTTAACAGGCCGGCAAATATTTGTGTTGTCCTGTTGTTTGTCACAAGCTTGTTTATCAATAGGGCAAATACAGCCAAAGTAAAAAAGCCGCTGTATTGCAAATGCAGGTAAGTGTAAATGGCATCTTTGTACAAGATCGCATTAGGAGATTTTGTTGCTAACAGGTACCCCAGGGTAAACGGTCCTGCCGATGATAGTACCAGGTAAACGACAGAGCAAATGGCCAGGAGTCGTGTTGATCGATTTGCATTGGCTTTGACTATATCCTTTATGAAAACAAATGAAAATATATAAGTGACTAGAATAAAAATCACTGAAAAGGCAATTGAGAATAATGCGTACCCTTGATATAGAAAGCTTAAGAGCATGCCAACTGCGTTGAGTAATATGCCCGACAACAACCAGCGATAAACCGGCTTGTTGTATAACCTTTCCGGTAGCATTTGATATATCATCAATGCCATCAGTGCCAGTGTAACCCATCCGCCAAAAGCGAAATGCGAGTGCGCATGAAGCGTGTGCTTGAAATTTACAGCCGGCATCGAAAACATCAGCTTGCTGCGCATAATAAAGCCTAGCATCGCTACAATGCCGAGGTTTACCAGTGCAATGCTTGCCCATCTTTCTAACGCTTTCATAACTAATTAATTAAGGACAATTTTGTCTTTTATTAACATAAATTTTTTTATTTCGTCTGCATCAGGACACTTTCACCTTTCAACAATCTTATTGCCAAAGCATCAATGGTAGTGCTTTCCATCATTTTGGTTAACCTGTTCCTGATATCTTTAAACTGGTTGTGAATAGGGCAGGGTTTCGTTTCTGAACACTGCTTTAAACCGAGGCCACAACCCACAAATACCTGGTCACCATCCACAGCCTCTACTATGTTCTTTAGCGACTTTTTTTTCTGTACACTGTCCAGGAAAAAACCGCCATTAACGCCCTTCTGTGAATTGACGATGTGTTTGCGGCTCAACGTCTGCAATATCTTTGCAGTGAAGTGTTGTGGTGCTTCTATGTGATCGCATATCTCTTGTATCCCTACTTTTTTTGTTTCGTCAGTTTCAGAAGCTATATAGACAACTGCTCTGATGGCGTATTCGCATGCTTTTGAAAACATAAATCACTTTTTCGTTGTCCAGAATTCATCTTCCCACACAAAACATTCGTGCCTTTGATGCAGTTCTTCAATTTGTTTTCCTGACTCTTTAAATAGGATAGGGTCTGCATTTTTCTCGATATATGGGAAAAGTTCCCGCTCTTCGAAACGGATATGGTCGTTCAGTTCCTGTTCAAATTGGTGGAGTAACTCTTCTTCACTCTTCGTGCCGGTTTGGTTCTTCAGCGACATGTGAATTCTATTAAGGGCATCATGCTGTTTCAAAGCTTCGAGCTTCATTGTATCTCTAGCTGGAAGCAAGTTGAAAACTAGTTCTTCTTCCTGACAGAAGTGCGACATCAGGTCGTTCTCAAAAAAACACAAAACATAAGCTGCAATTCTCTCCGTAACGATTTTGTTTTTGAGTCCCTGTCTTATTTTCCAGCACAGCAGTAAAGCATCGTGATGATCCTTAGATAGAGGAACTAGTTCCTTAGATCGTTTTATGGGTTTTATTTGCTGTGCCATATTGCAAAGTTATGGAGGAATGTAGAAATAAAGACAAAATTGTCTTTTATTACGTTGGTTTGACAATAGGTTTAACATTTCCGGTCTTACTCGAATTATTTAATATTGGATTTAACCCGATCAGACCTTCGTTTTTTGCGAATCTTTTTTCGTGGGTGGGCTTCATTTGTGCCAGCGCTTTAATATAGTTGAATACGATAAGTGCCATACCAGCAAACAATACCACCCCTGCAATGGCAAATACATGCAAAACGCTAATGACCGGTCTCATCATTTCCTGGAAAGGGGTAATGTGTAAGGCCACATCTCTGTAGCCTTTTAATATACCTGCCGTTATTAATGACAACCAGAAAACAAGAAGGCTGGCCTGACTCGTTATGAACCCGATCGTAATGTATTTTTTGCGCGCTACATTAAGCCGATCTATTTTGATAATATAGCCAATGGACGCCAGGAGTATCATCGTGTTGATGCCTATAGTGGCGCCCATAGCGTGAGCCACTGTTATATGCGTGCCATGTGTATAACGGTTGACTGCCGGTATTGACATGAACAGGGCCAATAAAAGATTGAGTAATATCCAATATTCAGATGCTATCAGGAACCTGTAGCTTAAAAGATGTCTGTATTTTCTTTGCTCTGTTAGCTTTGCTTTGAATCCTTGTATGATACTGATAAGTATGAGCCACTCGGTCATGCTTATAGCATACGAAACGTGTCGTATCCAAGATGCGCCTGGAACATTGTATATATGATGTCCCCAGTTGAACATCAGGTTGGTCAATCCTAAAAAATAGAAGAAGTATGTCTTCCGGCCGCGCGCAATTTGCTCATCCCCACTCATCTTTACCATAATGTAAAGAGAGGTACCGTATATCATCTGGTTCCAGGCGCCGACCATTGCACCGTTTGATTTCCATTGCACCGTGATCTCCCTAAGGAAGGATTGCCTGAACCAGGTTAGCTGGTAAAGGTTTTGTTCTATAAAAGTGATCAGGAAAAACAGGATGCCTGTCGACCACATCCAAACATATAGCGGAGGCTTTTTCTTTCTCTTCGTCCACGAGGTGTAGTAGCTATACATCAAAAACAACCAGGCAGCAAGAATGGCCAGGCCCAGAAAAGGCGGGAATTCCCAGTACTCTCTACCGCCAAATTTTTTGAATGCATAGAATATGAAAACGACAACGACTGTACCCATCCACAGGTAGATAAAGGTTTTCTCAACACGCGGTTGGCTATTAGTGGTATCAAACGCTGCCTTTTTGTAAAATAGTATTCCTGCCGTTGCGCCACTAATAATCCAGAACAGTGCGGAAGACACATGCATGGGGCGCAATTGGTAAAATGGCAGGTACTTGTTATAGAATTCAGGATAGAGAAAAGCGAAAGCTGCAACAGCTCCAAAAAACAAAGCTAAAAGAAGCATTGCTAATGAAAAGGCAAAATATAGTTGCAGACTTTTGCTCATTGTCTATTTTGATAAATTATAAGTTCCAGTCCAGTGTACCGATGAGGGATGCACCCTTGATTGTCCCGATTTATCAACCCAATCAAGAAATGCAATGAGATTGGCCACTTCGTTATCAGTCAGATTGAAGTTGGGCATGCTGCCGGTACCATATTTGATGAAGCTTTTCATGTAATCCGACCCCTTTCCAGGCTCTGAGATTACGTTTGTGAGATCGGGGCCCATGTATCCGCCGAGGCCGTATAGCTGGTGGCAGCTCTGGCAATTTTTCTCCTGCCAGGTTTGCATGCCCGCCAATGCCTTGGAGTCGGCACTTGCCTGGGTGCTGTCGCATTCACGATAAACCAGCAACGTATAACCACTAAAGCAAATAAACAATGACACCCAAATCCATCGGATCATGCGGTAAAGGTATCGGTGACATATCCCGTAAAATATGAGTTTGGTCAGGTTATTGAATGATGTTCATCAAAGAAGGGAAAGCAAGACCAATGAATGGTCCTGCTCCTGGAAACGGCTTTATTGGGGTAATAAGACACCATCTATAACATAGATAATGCCGTTGGATGCCGGCACGGTAGCCAGAACTTTTGCCGAGTTATTGATAAGGATATCAGCACCGGATTTATTAATTGTAATATTGCCGCCATTTACTTGTCCGACACTTTGACCATCCTGCAGCATATCTTCTTTAAGTACACCGACAAATACATGGTATTGCAGTATGTCGGCTAGCTTTTCTTTGTTCTCGCTTTTCATCAGGTCGTCAACAGTTCCTGCAGGTAATTTGTCAAATGCTTCGTTGGTCGGTGCAAAAACTGTGAACGGTCCGGCATTACTCAGTACATCAACCAGTTCGGCCTGCTGAACTGCTGCAACAAGTGTTGAGTGGTCTTTACTGCCAACCGCGACTTGCACCACATTTTTTTGAGAAACATCATCCTGTACGCCTGACTGACCTGCCTGGGCTTGTTCGGGAGTGTTTGCCGTTGTGGTTGATGCCGTAGGCTGTGTTTCGCTACTACAGCTGGTTGAGAAAATGGATACAAATGTTGCTGCAATAAATACTATCGATAGCTTTTTCATTGTGGATGTATTTTGTTGCAGTAAAGCTCTAACAGCATCAGATGGAAAACTATGACATAAGTCATGATGATAAAATATATCACGAGTGATGGCGTTAACTTGGAACTCGCGCTAGTATTGGATATTGGCCGACCTGATAAGGCCGGGCATGTCAACGATCTTGATCTTCTTCCCTACAAATTCAACGATCCTGCTTTTTTTGTACGAAGCAAGCAACCGGATCGCCGTTTC
>JAJNBR010000209.1 GCA_021156265.1 Flavipsychrobacter sp. | reverse complement strand
CGTTTAATCCCAACTTTACCGGTATTTACAGCTCCCCAATGCCCCTCTGTATTCATACCAAGGGCAGAAACGATATTAGTCGCTATAGCATAAACCGGTTTCACTATTGCTTGAGCCATTTTTTCTTCCAGTCGATCATAAATTGGGGCAATGTCAGCATAAGCTCCATTTTCTCTTTGTCCATAAACACCTGCAAAGAGTTTCCTTTCGCTACCTGCTCATTTGTCTTGGCATCGTATATGGCGTAGTTGAAGATCAGCTTTGCAGCCGGGCTGTCGTGATAGGTTGTTTCCAGCCTTATCTTGTGTCCATAGCGCAGTATGCGTTTGTAGTCACAGTTTATGTTGACGATAGGAACAACTATGTTGCTGCGGAAAAAATCGAGGTAGCGTATTCCATATGTCTCACCAAAGGCTTCGCGTCCATCCTCGAAATAGCGGATGAAATGGCCGTGCCAGACTATACCGAGCGGGTCGGCCTCGCTGAACTTTACTTCCAGTTCTGTAGTATGTGTAAGCGTTTGCAAATCCCGGGAGGGTTAGGGTTGAACAAATATCTTCATTTCACAGCTGGCTATGGCGTCGGCGTTATTAAACACTGTAGCCTGTACGACGTGCACATTCGCTATGTAGTGCAAAAATTCCACCTGCGTTTCTATTGTATCGCCCACTTTGGGCAGTTTCTCAATCCTCAGATTTTTTAACGCGCCTATATAGCCGACGGAAACCTTCCTGCCCTGTTGTTGCGCACTGTGTCCCGCACCGGCTGCAACGGTTTGCGCCATATTTTCTACCAATCCGGGAGTAGTAAAAACACCATTCTCGACAAACAGATGACCTGCTCTTATGGCAAAGCTGGTCTTTGAAAGCTTATCGCTTGCTTCAAGTACTTCGTCCACCATTATAAACGGAGCCCTCTGGGGTATATATGAAGTTATATCAGTCATGCTTCCAAAAATCATAGTAATTGAACCATTGCTCAGGATACTGCCTTAGTTTTTCTTCCAGTATAGCTACATAATCATGCAGCATAGCTTCCATACCGGTTGTACCCTTGCCTTCATACGTTTTTGCGGGATAAGAATAGTACCGGTAGCGAAAGTTACCCTCTTTAAAACCAAAAACAAAACAAACAGGCACTTTGAGCTTCGACGCCAGGATAAATGCTCCCGCGGGAAATAGCGCCCGCTCACCAAGGAACTTGTGTGACATCGTCCGGTTGCCGGGACGGAACCTATCTGCATGCAGGCATATCAATTCATTCCTTCTCAGCGCCGCCGACATTTCATAAATATGTGAAAGATCGTCCTTGATGTAAATGATATTGAAAGAACGCTTGTTGTCGTACTGCTCCATGTACTGCTTCATCTCCTCGCCCTCGCCATCGTACATCAGTATGTTCACCGTTGTGTTCATCCGCTGCAGCATATGTCCGGCCACCTCCCAGTTGCCAAGGTGCGCACTTACAACCAGTCCGCCGTTACCGTTTTCTAACATCGCTGATATCCTCTCGGTGCCCTCAAAATTGATATGCTCAAACGGATTGATACCTGAAAGAATAGCGACTTTGTCTATAAGCGTCTGGCCGAACGTTATGAGATTTCTCCTGATAAGCTTCGTGGCCGCACGCTTTGTATAACCCATACGTTGTTCATACAGGTAGCGCAAGGGTTTTACAGCCCTGGGAACAAATAACCGGTAGTAAGGTGTTACAAGGTGCAAAAGAGCGTACGCGGGTTTCAGCCCGCCCGTCTTCAGCAGCCATATGAAAATAGTGTAACCTAATGTGGTACCTCTGGAACGCCCTTCCCAGGAAGGCATGATCAGGCAGTTTGTGCCTGCAGGCGGTTAGCTACGTAATTGTAAAAATCCTGGATAGTGTGCATTTGCTGAAAATCTTCGGGCTTTACTTTGAAGCCAAAGTTTTGTTCGATAGCTACAACCAGGTCAATATAGTCCAGGCTGTCCAGGTCCAGGGTAGCTTTAAGATCAGCATCAGGAGTTATAGCCTGTTCATCCACCTCAAAGTCTTCCATCATAAAGGCATTGATCTTGCCAATGATCTCTTGCTGATTCATAGTCATTTAAAAAAAGTGATATATTATTATAAATATTCAATTGATTTAAAAAATTAAATATTTATAACCTGCGGAGTGCAAAGGTAAAAAAAATGACCGTTTCTATAAAATAAAAAACGTGGGTTCGCCATATTCTCTATGCCGACAGCAGACCGCCAGGAAGCCGTTTTATTAGAAATGTACTTCTATGATACTATTCAGGGGGATGTTCATACCTCCTTTTAACTGGAGGTAGTTATCTGTAACCGACCACACGGTAGTACTAACGCTACGCGGACCTTGGGTGGTCTCAAACGTGATGTGGGTTTTGCCTTTAAATTCGTTACCAAGTCTCACGGCATAGCTCAATTCTTTGGCCCAATGAGCAGAGTTATCAACAAATGCGGGAACGATCCTGTATTGGGGAATCTCTTCTTTGGCTATCATGGTTGCCATTATCACAAAAACTTTGGTTCATATAAATATACTGTTTTTTGAAAAAACAAACGCCTGTAAAATAGATTTTTACAGGCGTTTTTTCAATTTACTAATTGCCGCAAAAACGTTGCCAAACTATTGCACCTTCACCACAAAACTCGCTTCAACGTCTGTTTCTCCCCCGGCGTCAGCAGCTTTGGTTGCAGCTTTGTTTGTAGGCAGGTGTTTCAGCGTCACCAGCAGTTCTCCGTTGCCGGCAGCACCGCTCGTAAAAACGATACGCTGGTTGAACGGAATATTTGCAGCATCCTTGCTACCATTGCTAAACGTAAGCAGTTCGGCCGGATTGGACTCGTAAATAAATAGATGATCGGCACTTTCCGATATTACTTCTTCGGTGATGTTTTCTGCAGGAGTTTTCGTTTCATTCAGAATAAATACCTCCACATTGTATTCCTTATTGGGTTGGAGTACGACATCGTCTTTCGTCACTGTTCCAGGCGATGAAGTGCCAAAACCGTTTTCCACTTTGTACGCGAAGGTCTTGTTGAAGCCGCTCATATCTGTCACCACTAATTTGACAGTTGTAATCAGTTCCTGCTGTACAGGTACGGGCTGGTCTCCATCCTTGCAGGCTGACATTGCTATTAATGCAAAAGCGACAAAAATTGACTTTCTGATATTGGTTCTCATTTTTTAGTTTGTTTGATCGTTAATAAAAGAAAAAGGCATTCGAAGACGCAGTACCACGGTGCGACCCGGCTGGTCGATAAAATAGCGAAAGGCGTCAAGGTAATCCCGGTACCTGCCGTTGAAAATGTTGGTAACCGCTACGCTCACATACAATGGTTGCCTGCCCAACTGCAGACGGGTGCCGGCTTCTGCATCAGGGATAAAATACGCGGCCGGCGGGCTGGGATAGTCGATTTCGTCGAAATTGGAAGGTATACGCGTCTGCCCGGCTACGTAACGGGCATTGACGCCAATGAAATTTTCTTTCAGGGTTTTACCCAACTCAAACGCGTAGCGCACATTCAGCGATGCCCTATCTGCAGGCATCAGGATCAGCCAGTCGTTTTCCGAGACATCGCGTGCCCGTAGCAAGGATATCTTTGCTGCACTCGTTAATTGTTTCGTCCACTTATACCCCACCGAGACGTCGGCACCGTACAGGAAAGCATTTGTCTGCCTGTAATGGAACGTCTTAAAATATCCACGAATGGTGAGCAGGTCGGCACCTGGTTCCAGGAAAATATAATCTCGTATATATTGACCATACAGCGACACTTCGGCCGACAGCTTATTCCGGCTATATTCAGTTTCAAGGTTCAGGTTATACGAGCGTTCGGACTGCAGGGCTTTATTACCGAGCTCTATACGCGCCGCGCCATGGTGAAAGCCTGCACTGAATAGCTCGTTGGCCTGTGGCGCACGCCATGCATTGGCAAGGGTCGCATTCCATTGCCAGTCTGGCTTTAGTTGCTGGCGGAAACCCAATGTAGCCGATGCATTGTTATAGTTGAACTCGTACCGCACCAACTGCTGACTGGGTCCTTCGGCATTGAACATCTCATACCAGCGGTTATCGTAACGAACTCCTGCTTCCAGCGTCCAGTTGTTTTTGCTGTATCGCTCTATCAGGTAAGCAGCGCCGCCTAATGAGCTATAAGTTGGAATGAACAGCCTGTCGCCGTTTTGGAAAGTATTGGTCTGGTAAATACCATCCACGCCAACCTGTCCTTTTATACCCCCCAGTGCTTTATGGTCCAGGTTCAGGTTAAGTGTCTGCGTATTCAGCGTCAGGTTCAGTTGCGCACGCCCATCGTCCTTGCGAACAATATCGTACTCCTGCCTGAAATTATGCTGGTAGGAATAAATAAGATTCCAGACACCCTGCCTGTTATCAGCATACAGCTTCGCTTTAAAAAGATCATGTTGTACCTCCTGCTTTGGCCGGTCGATCTCGTATGTAAACCCGGCCGGCACGAGCGGAACCGGGCTATTGATAGCGGCCTCCAGGTCTTTTTGGTTGCCGGTATGTGAGCCGGTGTAGATACCAAGTTCCGTATTAAAGTGACTGTAGAATACCTCTGCGCCGTGGTGTAGTTTGCGCCAGCCGGCCGCCGCCGAATAGTTCCTTTCTTCCAGCCCTGTATTAGCCACCCAATAACCCGGAACACGGTAGTTACCACCCTTCTTGAACGTACCCTGTGCTCTGATACTGAATGCCGGGACGTTTTTGAAATTGTGTTCCACCATTGCCGATGCAACGCCCATGCGGCTATTACTGAAACCGGCAAGGTTAACCTCACCTGCAGTACCCGGTTTCGACGGGAGGGAAGCAGGCTCAACCAGCACCACACCGCCAATGGCATCGGTACCATAGCGCACACTGGCGGCACCCTTGATCACCGTGATATTATTTGCCAGGAAGGGATCGATATTCGGGGCATGCTCGCCACCCCATTGCTGGTCTTCCTGCCTGATGCCGTTATTGAGCGTTACGATGCGGTTGCTGTGCAGACCGTGGATCACCGGTTTGGCTATAGTAGCACCGGTCGACAAAGTATTCACACCATTTACCGACTGCAGCATATCGCCCAGCGCTTTACCACTATTCGCGGCAATGTCGGCTTTGGTCATCTGGTCTTTCGACTGGATGATGGTCGGAGTTCGCTCCTGTGCCACTTCCACCTGCGACAGCATATGGGTTTCATGCGTCAGCCGGAAGCGGATATTCGTATCGGCATGGATATCAAATAAAACATCGAAGTGATTGTAGCCGGAGGCGTGTACATGTACTGTGTACCTGCCCGCACAAAGGCTGTCCACGCGGAACTTCCCGGCCTCATCCGCCTCTAAGCTGCGTTTTATTTCGTCTATATATATAACCGCGGGATATACCGGCTCGAAATTGTGCGTTTCCACTATTGAGCCTTTCAGCGCCAAGCCACACTCAGGCTGCGCTTGCACATACCCTGCAGCCAGGCCTAGCAATATCACTAATGCCCACGTTGCACGATGCATACGTAATGTATTATGTAATGAGAAAACTGCTGCAGTCATTGCAGCAAATACCA
>JAJNBR010000208.1 GCA_021156265.1 Flavipsychrobacter sp. | reverse complement strand
ATTTTTCAGAAAACTTCCAGTCTGGTGGCGATGAAGTGGCTTCCCAAAAGGCCACTGGCGACGTTGAGCAAACGGAACAGGTGGTAGCTAACCCGCGCAACAAGGAGCGGCAACTGTTGACGAACTTCAACGGGAGCAACCTCCCGGAGAGTGACTTCGCGGGCGTTACCGCGCATAAAAGGAAATTTAACGGCAGTGCCTTGCGCGGCTCCGACTTTGCTGGCGCAGACCTTACCGGCAGCTCATTTATGGGCAGCGATATGCGTGAAGCCAATTTCGATGGAACGAATCTGACAGATTGCACCCTATCGGCTAACGACCTTACGGATGCACGCTTTAATAAGACCATTCTTGTACGCACCGAATTCAGCGCCTCAGGACTGACCGGTGCAAAATTCACCAATACAGAACTGACCGACGTAAAGCTGACCAAGACCGACCTTAGAAAAACAATCTTTGAAAACTGTGTCAAAATGTATCTTTCCAGCCCACCTATGCCCTGACCAATAAATATTACAAGGCTATCAAAACCATCTGCTTTGACGGCGCGATGATGGATAAGCTGACCTACGCCGGACTCAAGGGCATGGGGGCTGATCTGTCAAAGGTTACGGTTGTATGAATATCCGAGGCTGAAATATTGGTTTGTCACAGGCAAACAGCACCTACAACCATTTCTTCCGCTTAAACCAAAGGAAAATAAGTACAGTGACGGCCACCATTAACACGATTACTCCGGGATAACCCAGCTTCCATGTCAGTTCAGGCATAAAGTCGAAATTCATACCGTATACACCTACTATGAAAGTAAGCGGCAGGAAGAATACGGAAAAGATGGTAAGCACTCGGATGATCTCGTTGGTGCGCTGCGATGACGCAGAAAAATAGACATTCAGCAGTTGGTGAAGGTCCTCTGAAAGCACGTCGAACATGTGTTGCAGCTTTACATACTCATCGCGGGTATCACGGGTATCTACATTGCCCGTTTCCGAATCCACGAAGTCGATGATCTCATATGAAAGTATCAGCATTCGCCTTACAAGGTCTATTTTCCGTTTCAGATGATAAAGACCTTTGAGCATTGATATCTTTTTAGGTCTCAGAAACACCACCTCTTCGTAATAATCTACGGCCTGTGACAGGGTATTCACTGATTCCTCGTAGGTATTGAGCCCTGTATAAATGATCTGGTTTAGCAACTGCGCCGTAGATGTGCACCTGTTAGCTGCAACAAGCTTACCTAGCGAGTACAGGAATGGCTGCTCATCCTTATGAACAGTGATGATAAATTTTTCAGCGAAGAATACGGCCACTTTATCGGTCAGTTCCAGCACGCTGTCCGCGTTCTTACTCCCTGTATCTACATGTATCCTGAAAATGACGAAAGAGTACTCATCCATCTTTTCGTACTTGGGCAAGTGCCCTGGCTGCAGGCAATCGTTGATCAGGGCAGGGTGCAAACCATATTTCGTGGCCAGCTCGTTCAACTCTTCTTTCGAAGGCGCGGAGATGTCGTACCATTCAAAGCCATGTTCCGATATGTTGCTGAGCTGCCTGGTCATAATTGATTTTGGGTACGATGACGATGCATATTACTACAAAAACCGCCTCTTCACCTGCTTTGTCCGTTTGGGCATAAAGCGGTTGATCAATAACAATCCGAAGATGAACCCTCCTATGTGTGCTGCATAGGCTACCCCGCCGGCCTCTTCGCCACCCAGCGAACCTAACCCGTTCAGCACCTGGAATACGAACCATATCCCTACCGCGATGAAAGCAGGCACCGTGATGACAAAGAAAAAGATCCACACGTGCACACCCCTTCGCGGATGCCGCAATAAATATCCGCCCAGCACAGCCGATATAGCGCCCGATGCCCCAAGTGAGGGTATCAGCAGGCTTTGGCCCAGGAAAAAAGTACTAAATACATGGGCGAGACCTGCCAGTATGCCCGTAAGCAGGTAAAACCACAGGTAACGGCTGTGTCCCAGCTCATCTTCCAGGTTATCGCCGAATATCCATAGGAACATCATATTACCTAGCAAGTGCGCCAGCCCGCCGTGCATGAACATGGAAGTGAGCAGCGTGAGGAATACGGGGATGGGTGTCCGTTGCAGTCCCGGCAATTCGAACATTTCACCTGTATAGGGGTCTTTCATCATCTTGCTGCCGGTTACTATATCACTGGCCGTAAGTATCTCACCCGGCACTGTAGCATAGGCAAAAGTGAAACTGATATCATTGCCCCAGTTCTGGAAGTAGATGAACACCAGAATGTTAACTGCGATAAGCAGGTAGTTTATAAAGGGCGTTGTCCGGCGGTCCCTGTTATCGTCACCTATAGGTAGTAGCATGTTCCCAAACTTACCACAAACTTTATTCCATGTAAACAGGGTAAGGCACTTGCCTTACCCTGTCAGGATGATATTGACCGGAGCCGTGTACTCCCTGATACGCTTATCCTTGTTCTGCAGGCGCTCTATTTCCTCTTCGTAATGCTTATGGCATTCTGCGGTCAGACTGTGCCTGATGGCTTCTTTCAGGCTCACCGTGGCCAGTTGGTAGTCGCCCTGCTTCTCGTGCAGTATGGCCCTGAAATAAAGCATCTTTGGCCGGTCTATACCGGGCACCTTCAGGGCCTGTTCAATGATCCTACCAGCTTTTACCAGGTCGTTCAGCCATAGCAGCAGGTGCGCATAGGCATAATAGGTATCTACGTAGAGGCTGTCGCTATACAGCGATGTTTCAAAACACGATCGCGCCTGCTCAAACTGTCTCAGGTCGCGGTGGTATATCTTACCCATCAAGGTCAGCAGCCCGGGGTGCATATCATCGGTCGACAACCCGTATTCCAGCGCTTCCAGCGCCTCTTCGATATTGAACGGATAGTTGTCGTTGGCTTTTAAAAAGTATTTATCAGCAGCTGTCATAGCTGTTAGTTTTTAGTTTGATCGAATAAAAAAATGGAATGAAAATGCCGTCGGGCTTAGCCCGGGAGCAGGGAGATATCCGTTAAGGCAGCTAGCTGAAATACGAATACAAGGCCTGCCCCTCTATGTGAATAGAGCGCAGCTGCAGCAGATATGGACTTAGTTTGCGCATGTTGCCTTGTTTAGAAATGGAGGTCAAAGATAGGATTTTTTGGAAAATCCGTGCCTTCCCTAGGGAAAACCGGGCTGTTGGTACGTTTTTCGCTGGTAGCCGGAAAGGTGTGTTATTGACATGTTTCCCACATTTTCCCTAGGGAGTTGCAAATCTTAACTAAGAAATATGTAATTTAAATCCCGGAATACCGGGTGAAACCGGATAAACTGGAAATTATTTTTAACCCATAAAAATTGAACAACTATGGCTACTGCCAAGAAGGCTGCTAAGAAAGCAACAAAAAAAGCTCCTGCAAAAAAGGCTGCTGCAAAAAAAGCTGCTCCTAAAAAAGCCGCCGCAAAGAAAGCTGCTCCTAAAAAAGCTGCTGCAAAGAAAGCTGCTCCTAAGAAAGCCGCTGCTAAAAAAGCTGCTCCTAAAAAGGCCGCTGCAAAGAAAGCTGCTCCTAAGAAAAAGACTGCAAGGAAACCGAATGCTGCATTCATGGCTCCGCTTGCAGTAACTCCAGCCCTGGCTGAAGTGATTGGTACAAGCTCAGCACCACGCACTGAGATCGTGAAGAAAATATGGGAGTACATCCGCAAACATGGTCTGCAAGACAGCAAGAACAGGAGAATGATCAACGCAGATGCTAAGCTGCGTCCTATCTTCGGTAAAGACCAGATCTCTATGTTTGAGCTGGCTAAGGTTGTAAACAAACAAGTAAAAAAGTAGTTTTTACTACAACTATATAAAGAAGCCCGGTTGATCCGGGCTTCTTTATTTGTTTTTATTTACAACAATTTCAATAAAACATTAGTAGCCTTCTTATAACTATCATTTAGCCCGGCTATCGACTTAGTTATTTTTTTCAGGTCGATACCTTTTCCTAATACGCCTTGGAACAGATCACCCGTTTCTGTTAGTCTGCGAGGCATCGTCTTTATGGTGAAGTCTTTCATCTTCATTCCTTTTTTCACCTCATCCCAATACAGGGGCGCTGATACGGTGGCGCCGGGCTTTGGCCTGATGGAGTATGGTGCAGCAATTGTTGCCTGTGGCCTGTTTTGCAGGAAGTCTACATACATCTTTCCACCCCTGTTCTTTGTGGCGCGCTCTATGCTGGTAAAACCAGGCAATTCCTCGTGTACCATACGTGCTATGATGCGGCCAAACTCTTTGGAATGTTCATAGCTGTACTTAGCACCAAACGGTATATAAATATGCAGCCCCGTGGAACCGGATGTTTTGCAATACCCGGGAACACCAAACGTATCCAGTATTTGTTTCGTTACCTGCGCTGCCTGTATCACCTGCTCAAACGAGTTCTTGTCGGGATCAAGGTCGATGATACAGTAATCAGGATTATCGGGCTTCTTCGTGCGGCTGTGCCAGGGATTCATTTCTATGCAACCCAGCGAGGCAATGTATAAAAGGCTGGCCTCGTTAGTGCATACCAAAAAGTTCTTCTCTTCTTCATCCGTTTCGCTATAGTAAGGGAAGGTCGCTATCCATTCCGCCACTTTGCCCGTTACGTTCTTCTGGTAAAATGTTTTACCGTTGATACCATTGGGATGGCGGTTAAGTGTCTGCGGCCTGTCTTTCATATAGGGCAACATGAATGGCGCTACCTGGTAGTAGTAATTGATCATGTCACGCTTGCTATACTTTTCTTCAGGCCAGTATATCTTGCTCAGGTTAGTAAACTTTAGTTGCGCACCGTTTACTTCACGCACCTGTGTTTCTTCACTTGGATTTAGTAATGTGCGACGCTCCTTGTGTTTTGACGGTTTTTCGATGGTCACCTTCTTTTTACGCTTAACCACCTCAGTTGTCTTCTTTGTCTTCTCCCACGTTACAGTTTTCGGGTCTTTATCCTCACGCAACCCCTTAAATGAAGGATGCCTGATAGCGCCGTCACTTGTTATCTCTGCATAGCTTATCTCTGCAACCAGTTCAGGTTTTACCCAAGTCACCTCGGCTTTGGGGGGATTAGGACGGAAACGTGAAGGCTTGTTGTAGTCAGGCACTACTCTAAACGGACATTTCCTGGTAACAAGTGGTTTCAGCTTCTTCAATATCTCCGTTTGCATTTTGGTATTAAAGCCGGTACCTACAGGTCCCACACTGACCAGCTCACCGCTGCCATCATACAAGCCCAGCATCAGCGCGCTGAATTGTTTGTTCGTTCCTTCATTTTTGGTATAGCCGCAAATGATCACCTCCTGGAATTTCTTCACCTTGATCTTCAGCCAGTCTTTAGCCCGCGTGTCGGGGACATACTTAGAGTCTGCCTTTTTTGCTATAACGCCTTCCATACCCATCTCTTCCGCTATCTGCATAAAATCTTCAGGAGCAGTATCGAAATTGCTGCTGTGTTTTATTACATCATGGCCATCGTGTAGTATTTCATGCAATATCTCGCGGCGGCGGATCAACGGCAAGTTCATCAGGCTAATGCCGTTCAGCCAAAGAATATCGAAGACATAATAAACAAGATCGCCATCGGCCTCGCTACGCCATTGCTGCAGTGCCTGGAAATCGGAAACACCATCATCATCAGGCACTATGATCTCGCCATCCAGGATAGCTTGAATGCCCAGTGCTTTCAGTGCATTATAAACAGGATAGAATTTCTCGTTAAAAGGTTTGTTGTTGCGCGAGCGGATATTGACCTCGCTTTTGTTTATGAAAGACGTGGCGCGATAGCCATCCCACTTCACCTCGTATAGCCACTCACCATCGGCAGGGGCTTTGTCTACCAGGGTGGCCAGCATAGGCAAAACATTTTCGGGCATTTGCATACGCTGCCCGCCTTTCAATAGTTCTTTAAGCGACATGCAAGGCAGAACAGAAAAATAATGCCTGCATGCTTCTAATGCAGTCGCTTCTGCGGAGCAAAGGTTTTGGTCTCCGGATCGAACCTGGATTTGTATACGCCCCACGTAGTTCCATTTCCACTCGCCG
>JAJNBR010000207.1 GCA_021156265.1 Flavipsychrobacter sp. | reverse complement strand
GGTACCGGATGGCTATTTTGAAGAGCTGCCGGGGAAAATACTTGCAATGGTGCAGGAGCAACCACAAATGGAACTGCCAAAGAACCATCCGTTTGAAGTGCCGGCCGGTTATTTCGACCAACTGCCGGAACAGATACTTCAAGCAGCAAAAGCTGAAGGCAAAAAAGGTCGCGTAATACCATTTAATACGCGCATACAAAAAGGAATTAAATGGGCAGCTGCGGCAATGTTGGTGGCAGCCCTGGGCATAGGCTCTTACAGAACGCTGACACCTGCTGACCTGACACCGAGCGAGGAACTGGCACAATTGCCCGCTGATGTTATCAGTGAATACGTGAGCCAAAACATAGACGAGTTTGATATGGAAGTGTTGGAGAGCACAATTAACAACAGCGAGTTACAATCGCTGACGGACGAGGAGATAGATCAATACCTTGAAGAAACAGATTGGAATACAACAAACTAATGCGATTAAATTTGCAGAGGAGTAGAAAATGAAAAAGATAGGATATTTGATAGCATGCATATTATTCACTTGCCTTACAGCGGTAGCACAACCGCGTAGTGAGCGCGGTGAGCGTATACGCGCGATCAAAGCAGATTTTATAGCTGAACGCATACACCTGACACCACAACAGGCCAACAGGTTCTGGCCGATCTACAATCAATACGAGAACGACCAACGTGCCGTGCGTAATAGCTTTCGCAGCAAGTACCCGCAGCAAAAAGGCTCGCGTGATGAGCACCAGTCACGCCAGTTTATCGACGATAATATTGAATTCAGGGAAGAACGCCTGAATGTGGAACGCAGGTACAAAAATGAATTTCTGAGGGTGATCAGCGCACAACAACTGGCGCAGATGTATGAAGCGGAACGCGAGTTTAAACGCATGCTGATTCAGAACTTGAAAGAACGCGGTGGTGGCCAGGGTGGCCGCAGAGGCGGACCGCCACGCGGCCGCTAAAGTTTAGCCACCGGCGTTTTCACATCGTGGTAGAAAAGAAACTCCCAACCTTCGTTATGGCCTTGCGCAGCATATTGCTCGCGCAGGGCCATTGCTTTTTTACCATCAAAATCATACTTGGCCACGTACTTCATCTTCATCTGCTTTAGCTGGGGCGCTTCGTCGCCTCCGAAAAATACCTTATGACCTTCGTCCTCTACAAGATACACGATGTGCTCGGGACAATGTCCCCCGGAATGTGTGTATTTGATGTAATCGTCTATCATTCCTTCTTCGCCGTCTATCCATTTCACCTGGCTGCTGGAAAGCAGCGGCTCCAGCTCTGAAGGATGGTAAGATGGCAAACCTTTCTTCAACGCAAAATCAGCTTCAGGCCGGTAGACATAATACTCAGCATTGGGAAACGTGGTCTTCACTAAACCATTATCGTCTTTGTATACTACCCCGCCTGCATGGTCTTTATGCAGATGCGAGAGCAGCACTTTTGTCACTTGCTCCGGCTCATAGCCATTAGCGCGAATGTTGGCATGTATCTGCAATTTACCATCACTGTTTTTGAACCCAAGCCCTGTGTCAAACACGATGAGGTCTTTGGATGTAACGATCAGGAACGGGAGTATCTCCACTAATAAGGAACCAATCGGACGGTCGGTCAGGATATCTCTATCAAGGTTGAAGGGAACGAACTGCTTATCGTGACCAATCGTAAAAACGCCTTCGGATAACGGGAAGATATTTGCCATGGGCTGCAAAGTTAACGTATCATCACCGATCGGTCGGAGTCGAGACGTAAAAGGATACACACCAGTATACTGAATGACAATAACGACGAACCACCGTAGCTCAGGAACGGCAACGTGATACCAATAACCGGCGCTAACCCGATGGTCATGGAGATATTGATGGCAAAGTGAAAGAACAGGATAGATGCCACACAATAACCATATATCCGGCTGAAAGCAGAACGCTGCCGCTCTGCCAGGTACAGGATGCGGAGCATCAGTGATAAATATATCAGTATCAGTATAGCGCTGCCCACAAAACCAAATTGCTCGCCGACGGCACAAAAGATAAAATCGGTATTCTGCTCGGGCACAAACTCATTCTTTGTTGATGTACCATTCAGAAACCCTTTACCCCAAAAGCCGCCGGAACCAATCGCGATCTTAGATTGTATTACGTTGTATTCTGAAGTATTCACTTTTTTACCGGTCGGTTGCTCTTCACCTTCGGCCACGTTCATATACTCGTTTGGCACTTCCTGTCCAAGTGTAGAATAAATACGTTCTATCTGGTGCTTCTGTAGTACATTCTTGAAGATAAAAGGCACTGCCACCTGCGAGAACAATACGCAGATACCAAATGCTGCGATAAAAACGATACGGGCAACACCAAATCTTCTCAGGTCGCGACGCATCAGCCAGCCGGCTATTACGGCCATCACCGTCAATACGATGAACAGCGTATTACGCTCTACAAGCAATGTTGCCAGTGTGAGTATGATGATTGAAAATGCAAAAATGAGTATGGCATTTGGCAGTCCTTCGCGGTACATAACCAAAAAGAAACAGAAGTACACCAGTGCCAGCCCCGTTTCCTGCTGCAATATGATGAGCACGCAGGGAATCAGTGCAATCGCTGCACCGATCAATCTATGCTTGAGTGTTTTGAAATTTGTTTCGGGCGAGGAAAGGAATTTAGCCAGTGCCAGCGATGTAAATATTTTACACACTTCACCCGGCTGAAAACGTACGCTGCCAACCCCAAGCCACGAGTGCGAACCTTTTACATCAACACCGGCAAATATGGTAAGCACCAGCAAGAAGAGACCGATCGTATAGGAGAGGTAGGCGAATGAAGAAAAGAATTTCGTATCTGTCCAAACAATAAGTAATCCTACGAACAGAGAGATGCCCAACCACGTAAGCTGGCGCATATGACTCTTGTTCATCATGAATATGCTCGGATCCGTGCTCCTGTATTCAACCGAAAAAACAGTGAGCAACCCGATAGTCACCAACGCGAGATATAACAGTACCGTTACGCCGTCAAGCCTGCTGAAAACGGATTTACCTTGACTTTCGCTCATCTGCTTCTAAATAAGTTTTTCTTAACCACCTGTTGATATAGATCGAGTCTCTTCTGCGGGTAACGCTGTCCTCATACCGCTTTTTCTGCAACCTGAGCATATCCCGCATGCGATCTTTTCGCTTATTCGCTGAGTCTATCTCATCTATAAATTCGTTGATGAGGTGAGCATTTAGCAGGCGGTCTTCCAAATGTTTCCGTGTACTCGAAACTGAGTCGTACAGGTATTTCTCCATCATCAGGCTGGCGATGGGACCCGCCCATGTGGCACCGAAACCGGCGTTCTCTACGATCACCGCTATGGCGATCTTCGGGTTGGTTCTTGGCGCAAATGCTACGAATACGGAGTGATCTTTCATCTTCACCGCCTGCCCGTTCACAACTGCTTTATTCTCCACGGTACCTGTTTTGGCACATATCTCTACTCCGGGCAGTTGCGCTACCCTACCTGTACCATGATCCACCACGTCCTGCATACCCAGTCCAACTATAGCAAAGGTAGTGTCAGGTATTTTTGTCACCTGGTGTTTCTCTTTGAATTTCCTGAGTACGGTATCATTTGTACTTCCTCCTATTGATTTAACGAAATGCGGCGTGTAGTAATATCCCCTGTTGGCAATGATGCACATGGCATTTGCCAGCTGTAGCGGCGTCAGCGCTATCTCACCCTGGCCCATGCCTACAAAGAGGTTGGTGCACGAGCTCCAGACACCGCGATACACCCGGTTATACAGGTTGCTATCAGGCACAAGCCCGGTGCCTTCGAACGGAATGTCGATACCGGTCTTGTGGCCAAAACCGAAATCACGACAGTATTGAGCCCATGCCTGCGTACCTTTTTTTACGCTACCAAACTTTTTAGAGTCGGCGATGAGGCGGAACAAGTGTACGAAATAGGCGTTACAGGAGTGCGCTATCGCCAGCCTCAGGTTGGCTGCGTGGCCACCGCCCGAGTGGGTGCATGCAATACCCCTGCCACAGCCAAAATAACCGCCGCCACAGGGATAACCAAATGATGGTGTAATAGCGCCTACATCCAGCGCTATCAGGGCCGTCATAGGTTTCATAGTTGAACCCGGCTGGTAAGATGCCTGTGTAGCACGATTGTACAATGGGTGCGTAGCATCAACGTATAGTTTTGAATAGTTCTTAGAGCGCTCCCTACCCTTCAGCAAGTTTGGATCGTAGGTTGGCGCGCTCACCATAGCCAGTATACCACCCGTACGGGGATCGATGGCAACGGCGCTACCTATCTTGTTCACGAACAACTTTTCTGCGTACGCCTGCAGCTCCGCATCGAGGTACAGCTCAAGGCTGCGACCTGCAATAGCGGGCGTATCAAGTGTTCCTCTTTTATATGGTTCGGTTGGCCGGTTGAAGTTATCGCGCTCCAGGAAGTATACACCACGCTGGCCGCGCAACACTTCTTCATAACTGTTCTCCAATCCGGCGATACCGACATAGTCACCCTGCTGGTAAGTGGCATAGCGGTTTTTTTTCAGCATGGCCGGTGACACCTCACCGATGTAACCTAGCAATATTGCAGAACTTGTATTGGGATACGTACGAATATGTCGCTCGGATAACTCGAAGCCCGGGAACATATACAGGTTTTCATGGAACCTTGCGGTTTGCGCCGGTGATAGCTCTTCGATGATAGCCCCCTTACGCATAGGGCCATTCTTGATGCGAATGCGCGTCAATAATTTTTCAAACGCCGGAATATCTATTCCCAGTACATCGCACAAAGCTGCAGTATCCAGGCTTTTGGAAACGTTGTTGGGCGTCACCATCAGGTCATACACTACCTGGTTGTACAGCATTACTCTACCCTTGCGGTCATAAATAACACCTCTTGGCGGATATACCACTTTACGATAAATGGCAATATCATTCGCCATGATCTTGTACTGGTCCTCAAAAACCTGTAGAACGAACAAC
Organism: Flavipsychrobacter sp.; assembly: GCA_021156265.1. Classification (GTDB taxonomy): domain Bacteria; phylum Bacteroidota; class Bacteroidia; order Chitinophagales; family Chitinophagaceae; genus Polluticoccus. The sequence goes on along the minus strand of JAJNBR010000207.1, from coordinate 606 downwards.
CGTATCAATATTACTATTGCAATACCGATGAAGAGGAACCTGATGACTAACTGGCGCGGGTTTGCCGCTACGGACATGATTAGAAAAGCGTTAAAAAAACTTCCATCACAAACCTACTGGAAAAACCTGATACTGCTGCAATTCAAAATATAACGGGTTGCTAATTTTATCCCCCACTGTGGGTAGCGGCAAAAATTATTCGAAAAAAAGTTTTGCCTTTATACAAACACGAATTACCTTTGCATCCCGCTAACGCGGTTGGACAGTTCGATGGTGTAACGGCAGCACAACAGATTTTGGTTCTGTTTGTCCTGGTTCGAATCCAGGTCGAACTACACTCAAAAAGCCTTGCAGGTGATTTCCTTGCAAGGCTTTTTTTATTTCCTCTCCTCAGCCATTATTTTTCCCTAGACAAACGATCTTCTCAGGCCGACCATTTCAACAAACACATCTGTTCTTTTCAGATACCATCATCGTAATTTTATAGTCCTTAAGCACCATCACCATGACGACACTTTATCGTCTTTCCCTGCTTTTTAGGGGGTTACTGCCTGCCCTCTATTTATTTACCGCATTTCAACTCAAGGCGCAACCCCCGGTATGTTT
>JAJNBR010000206.1 GCA_021156265.1 Flavipsychrobacter sp. | reverse complement strand
TTATACACGACCCGCACCTTATCTTTTGCAAATTTGAACGTGCGGATCAAGTGCTCCCTTGTTGATTCAGACACGACGGTAATCACATTCGCTTTCTTCAAAGGGAAGTAAAACCAGAAATAGTGGTATACAAGAAACTTCAGCGGCGACCGCCTGAGATGCTCATAGTGTGCAAGATCGTGAATGGTCAGAATGTTCTTTTTCCCCCGCAAGCCCATGAAAAGAAAGTGCACATCCCCGGTAAGGTGGCTGATACCCGTGGGTAATTTTCTTATAGCGAATATGTTGCTCAGTCTTGATTTTTCGGGATCGCAATGGTATACACTATCGTCCACCCTTCCCTTCAGGCAATAGCGCACAGCATCAAAAATACCCTCAATGGAAAAACCTGTTTGCCTGAATTCCCTGTAGATGTAAGTAACCTTTATCATTTAACCAGTTCGGCAATCAAGTTTTGAGTAAAAATCCCTTTAGGGCTACCAGTTTCTACCATTTTCCAGAACTTCAGCTGCAGCTCTTTATACTTCCACAAAGCATACCTGACGCGCGAAAAAACACCTAAGGGCGCCGGATTTACAGGGTAGCACGCTGTCTTTGAAAAGCCAGCATTCAATGCGATCTGGTGAATAGAATTAGCTGTAAATGCGACTTCGTGGGTAAAATCGCTGTGAAAAATGTTGGCGTAAAAAAACCCCTGGCCGTTCGGCACCTGGATAACAAATCTGCCGTCAGGCGCAAGGCCGTTGCGCACCATTGCAAGGATATCGAATATCTCTGCCTTGGTAAAGTGCTCCAGTACATCGCGCGCGATGATCAGTTCATATTTATTTTCGCTTCGCTCCAAAAAGGTTTTAAGGTCCTCGCAAAAAATATTCCCGATCCCCATCGCACGGCCGGAGTCTATCTGCTCCGTCGAGATATCGATGCCTGACGCATTTTCATATCCTTGCGTATGCAGCCAATGAACAAATCCGCCATCTCCACAGCCTATATCCAATATCTGTGCGTGCTTATTAGCGGGCAGCATGCGTGCATAAAAATATCGCCAGCTCGGGAATAATTTGCTGATCTGCTCAAGGCTGGTATCACCATAAAGATTCCTGTTATGGTTGGTAATATACTTATCGTAAATAACTTCCTTGTAGTTGTTCATGAATGAATATTAGAGACGTTTAAGCAGTTCCCTTGCTCTATTGTTCAGTGAGTGATCTTTTTGCGCTCTCTCATATCCCGCCAGGCGAACCTTTTCGCGGAGTTGATCATGCGAAAGGTAGTAATTCACCTGTTCGGCAATATCAGTTTCGTCGTTAAAAAAACCGGCCTCGTCGGCATCATTAAAATACAACAACGATTCCTGGTTTCTTTCGTGCAACATAAAACCAGAGCAGGCAGGTATATGAAAAGTACGCGAAGTAATAAGATCGCCTGACGAAGCGCCAACTACTTGTTCATTAAGAATACCAAGGTTTATCTTCGAGCACTGTATCGCGATTGAATAGATATCACCTAATACGGCTGTTGGTTGTATGGATGATTGCAAAGCGGTATCAGTTGCTTTATACCATTGATATCCCCAGATTTTCAGCTGAATGCCCGGCAATTTCTTTTTTATGGCTGAAAGCATTCTCTCTTTTTTCAGAGAATATGTACCAATAAATGACACATCGCAGGCAAACTTTTGTTTTTCGCTGTCTCCTATCTTTAGCGCCCTGTGTATCTCCGGATCAAATCCATGTGGAATGAAGTGCGCATTTTCTATCTGGTAATGATCGCGAAGGTCTTTAATTCCAAAGGTCTTGGTAGTGAAGACCACATCGAAATAAGGCATATTCAAGGGTATGAACTTGCCATGAGCTTTCATGCTTACGTCAGGATAGAATAATGCCAGCTTTATACCCCGTGATCTGCCGTATTCCAGTGTTTGAGGCTGGACAAACCGCCCCTTATACACGAGTATCACATCGGGCTTGAAGAGATCTACAGAATTCCTGATGGCCTGGTTAAATTCACCCACCTGCAGATCACGAATACCTCTTTGAACAACCTTCGTCAGCGTATTTGAAGCATGAAAACTGATGTAGTAATATTCATCCACGACATCAACGATACATCCTTCTCTGCTTAGCGCTCTAAACAGTCCTCCGGCATTGCTCCCTCGCCAAATTGGTCCAACGCAAAGGATCCTCATAAAACTTTCTTCAGGAAAATAAAGATCAAATAATAGGAAATAAGTGTGATAAGGATCTGCAGATCGGCACCAATGCCGGTCAACGACATCATGAGCAAGTAACCTCCAAGAGTAACCCCCGTGAGATTGAAGGCAGATTTATAGAAATCCGTGCTGTTCCACAGCAGCGCCAGGCACCCTCCCATTAAAATACATCCAAGTATAACTCCAAGGTATCCAAAATCCAGGAACAGGTGCCCCTGGATGGTCATGTTAATCGAATTTGTATACCAGCTATCGGTTTGCAGTCCCATCCCGATCTCGGTAGCAAACCACGCACCAAGTCCGATCAGTGGCTTTTCCGGCCAAAGAAACCGGGGGATCAGTGCTATGAGCAAAGGCGCCGACGCATCGCCGTTAAAAAAACCTTTCGTTTTTACAAGTCCTACAACGTTGGTGAGTTGCGGCAATACAGAAGATCGATACAGAATACTTTCCTTACCATCCTTGTCCTCGTAACCTTTATCGACGTTGGCGAGCGTCATCATTTGATCGAGTCGACGGAAACCGTCAACCTCACCGTATACGGTTCTGTTTTCGCCCAAAAATGAAAACCAAAGATTGAAGATAAAAAATGCTAAAAGCAACGGAATGAGCCTGTAAGACCACAGTATCCTCAACGACCCTCTACCAACAAAATATCCCAAAGCCAGCGACAGTGTTGGAGCTAACATTGCTATCCGCAGATAGGAATAAAGAATAGCGTATATCGTTTGCAATGCAAAAAGGGTAATTGCATAGTTACGATAGGTCTTGTCGTCAAATTTACCCCATAGACGACTGAAGAAAATGATACCTACAGACGAAAATACGCTCAGAATGGTCGTCAGCGATCCCAAAATCCCTTCTGGAAAGAACATGGTTTGAAACGACAGGAAGAGCATTGCATAAAAAAGTATCTTATGGTTTTTTCTAGACTCCATTACCAGCGCAATACTTGGCAGCGATTTTTGAGAGAACAGCTCGTAACCGATAAACAGAAATGCGTTGCCTGCAAAGAAAATACCTATACTTTCATGAATATGGGCAGGTATAACATAGTTATACCCATATGGTACGCTATCAGTCGCCAGATCACGCATCAGCACAATATTTGCGATCCCCACCAGTATGGAATATATGCCGTAGCACGTCAATGGATCTAGCCTGAGGCGACGGACAATGTGTCTCTCAAAAAGCATTGCGGCAGCATGAACACTCAATAAGATGCTCAACGCGGTTTCAGACGAAAATATGCTGAAAATAAAAAATATCAGTAGAAAGAGAAAGTGTAAAAACATTAACCCACTATATTAAACTGCTGCATCCAGCAATTTGTTATCAAAGCCCGCACGATAAGCATTGCCTCGTTCAGGTCAATACTTTTTGATCTTACTTTATTAAGCAAAGTTGCTCTAAGACCGTTTTTTATCCAAATAAAATCCTGCATATTATCGCAAACCCAGTCTGCATCTTTGTAAATGGCGTCTATAAGAGGTGTATGAAATCCGATTTTATCTCGCCTGTTCATCACCTCATCAGGTAAATACTGCTTACATGCTATTCTTACGGGGTATTTCCTAAGCCCATCCTTCAAAAAGTACTCCGGGCGTATGGTTGCCACTACTTCCGAAATACGATGATCTAAAAAGGGCATTCTTCCCTCTATACTAGTAGCCATTGCATTCCTGTCATCATAGTGTACCAGGTGTGGAAGGTGAATCCCATAGATCGACTCGCACCACACTCCGTAAAAATTGTCATATGTAGGCAACGTAAATAGACGCTCGTTGACACTTCCTGCTGCATACTCGAGAATATTTCGTCTTCTTATCCGCGACTGATTTCTTAGTTTTTTCTCAAGGCCGGGGAAGACGGTCAAAAATATTGACCGGGCAACGAAACTTTTTGAAATATCGGAGTAGCGTACATTCTTTAAGAAAGATCCAAAATCCAGCTGTTTCAGTTGCTTTTGCAGGATTGCCTGGGTCATATTGGTGTATCCGAAAAACAATTCATCAGCTCCCTGACCGCCCAGCATTACCTTTATACCACTTTCACTAGCTGCACGCATCAATTGCCCATGTGCTATTATCGAAGGATCGCCAAATGGTTCCTCCTGGATGTGAACATATTTGCTCACTTCATCTTTTAACGAAAGTTCCTGGGAGTCGAACCGATGAAGATTAATGCGCGGAAATTTCTTAAGCACAGCGTTTACATACCTACTTTCATCATATGGAGTGCCTATAGACTGTGACGTAAAAGCGTTGATCTCTTTGTCATAATAAGTGGCAAGGATACCAGAAATTATCGACGAGTCAATGCCACCTGATAATGTAATTCCGATGGGCACATCCGAAATTGTCTGCGACAAAACTGCTTCTACCATAGCATCATGCAGTTCTTTCGCGACGTGTTCATCCAAAGGTCGCTTGTCTTTATCCTGCACGTGCGGCAATATCCAATACTTGCTGCTTACAATATCTTTTTCCCCGGGCTTTACATATGCGTAACTACCGGGTGCCAGTTGTTGAATGTCTTTATAAAAGGTACGGTCACCCAAATGACCGTAATTACTAAGCGCAAGAAATTCCACGACGGCCGTCGGTTCGCAACTATTTTCCTGGCCGTCCTCTAGCAAGGGTTTGATTTCGCTAGAGAAAAGCAAACGATCTTTTACCAGGCGGTAATAAAGTGGTTTTTGCCCATACCTGTCTCTGCTGACAAAAAGCGTTTTTTCAGTTTGATCCCAAATGAGCATTGCCCACATACCCACCAGGCTGTTGAGCATTTTCTCCTTTTGCAAGCGAAAAAGTTCGATCAATGTTTCCGTATCAGAATCTCCCCGAAAAGCATGCGAACTCAAATATTGCTGTCTTAGTTCCCTATGATTATATATCTCACCATTGAACGCGATGACATAGCGCCCGCAGGACGAATGCATGGGCTGATGTCCGGCCGTCGTCAATTCAAGAATCGAAAGTCGCGTCTGGATCAGTGAGATGTCGTCTCCACAAAAAGTACCGTTATCATTCGGTCCTCTATGATAAAGTAAGCGGATGGCCCTCGCCTCAAAATCACCGTTCGTATAGTTTAAACTGCTGGCTATTCCGCACATAAATAATTCAAAATTAACCGATATTTAATATCTTTTATGCATTTTTTGACCAAGACTCACTCTTAAATAGCGTGTTAATGACAACAATAACGAATATGTAAATTCCACATTCGATAGCGTTAGCTCTATAAACTTGCCGTTTGCGGCTTTTTTCTGCATAAAACTGTGCAGATATCTTTCGAGGCATAAGTTAATAGAAAATTCCGCTTCGGCAAGTTGCCGGGCTTGTATAGCTCTCTCAATTCCGGCCAATCGTCCCAAATTGCTGAGCTGTTCTACAGCACTGTCCACATTTCCAAC
>JAJNBR010000205.1 GCA_021156265.1 Flavipsychrobacter sp. | reverse complement strand
GGAAAGTTTAAATCAACCCGTTAGGGTAGAGTTGACAATAACGGAAAATGGTAGAAATATAGTACTGCAAACCCTGGATGGTTACGAAGATGTAAAGAACGCTATCAACGCAGCCAAAGGATAGCCCCAGGTCGTTTGTGGTGTCAGGTGGAAACACCTGACACCACGGAAATACGACACAACTAAAAATCCTAAGTTTGCCCTATGGCAGTCCGTTTCATCCTGATACTGTTTTTACTGGGCCCAATGATCGAGGTACATGGGCAGGAAGGTTACTCGTTCACGGCTTATGGCGGGTGGCTGCACAACATCGCAAAACGCGGGCCGGAACAACCGGTTTCTGTTACTCATGTCAAATTCGTGAGGCCGGTTACCAAGACGATTGGTTTTGCTGCGGGCACTTACCGCTTAAACAGTTTCAACTACGGACTGGAGTTTTTTTACGATGAATTTGATTACGGCTATCACGCTGCGCCACATGTACAGCATATGGGTCTTGGTATTACCAGCGGCTTGATGGCTGCATCAGACCGCATTGGCGTGTGGAAAGCAGGTGTGCGAGTGGGCTACTTAAGGTCGCTGAATAAAAGGTTGACTGCGGCTGTCAACTTCATACCGTCTTTAGGCTTGTTTCCTCACTCGTGGCGTATAGAAGACACCACGGATGTAAATGATTTCTGGAGAAAGCCCAAGCCGCACAGTATACAGTATGTACAGTACCCGGCGTACCAGAACAACAGCCTCAAATTTTTTCAAAAAGTATCAGCGGAGATCGCTTACAATTTCTCCCGGCATCTTGCAGGATCCGTCACGCTTTCCTACCAGCAAGGCTTCTCAAAATTTGTGTCCGATACGGTAAAGATCATCAGGGTGTACGAGCCTAACGGCTTTACCCAGGAAGAGGAATACTGGACGACGGTCAACGGTACCAGCGTGCAGATCCATTTCGGGTTGAGTTACAGGTTTTGAGGACTTGTCTACTACTCCCACGTTTTCACGAAATACTGAAGAGCTGTTAAGCCGTTGTGTTTGTTATTCATTGCAAACGGAAGCGGCTGATATTACAGTCGTTACAGTAATCGCTGTTCGACCTTAACATTCGTTTAGCTGTTTTCGTTTTACAAAGGCATGTATTATTGGTAAATTTATAATAGAGTTGCGGGAGTTTCCCTCATGGCTCTGTGTGTATGCGGAACATCTTTAGAAAAGAAAAAAGAAAATCCCTGGTATATGCCGCGGTGACTTTCGTTGTGCTGATGATCATCACTCAGCTGCTGGTGTATCAGCGTCACCGCTCCGTAGCGACTAAAGAGTTCAATGCGCTGGTGCTGGAGCTGGATGATACTAAGGATAAGCTCAATATTGCTTTAAATCACAACATTTCGTCGGCTAAAACATTGGCGATCATGGTCAGGCAAGACCCTTCGCTGGCCTGGTTTGATAACGTGGCCAAAGAGCTGGTGGAAATGAATGATGCCATTGATTTTGTGGAGTTTGTTGACAAGGATTTTACGATAACGCACATTTACCCGCTTAAAGGCAATGAACACATAGTTGGCTTCAACGTTATGTCGGAACCCCAGCGACGTGCAGAAACGAAACTGGCGCTGAAGGATAGAAGGATCAAGTTTTCCGGCCCTTACGAAACGCTGCATCCGGGCAAAGGGCTGGCTATTGCAGGGAGGGTGCCTATTTATGACGGCGACAAGTTTCTTGGCGGCGCGGTGGTGATTACCAGGCTGTCAACGATACTTAAGCGCATTCCTGAATTGGAGAACAAAAGCGGCGTCTTTGTTTACCAGCTGACGAAGGTGAACTCCCTTACCGGGAAAAAAGAAAGTTTCTTTACCGGTTATCATGCGCAGGAAGACTGGCAGGTATCCAAGTATATGCGTCGTGGAAACTGGACGCTGCATGTGGGATATGCAGCAGGGTATATCTCACACTGGACCGTGTACCTGCTCATGTTATTTGGCCTTTTGTTCAGCGGTTTGGGCGCTATGTTTGTATACGCCCGAACGCACGAGGCGATACACCTGGACCTGTTGGTGAAACGAAAGACCCGCGACCTGGATGATCGCGTAAAAGAGCTTTCTACCATTTACAATGTGAATGAGGTGCTGAAAGACGAGTGGCAAAACATTGATATAGCTCTCAGCAGGGTAGTGAAATTGATACCGGCGGGTGTTCGCTACCCGGAGATGGCGGCAGCCAGGATAACGTTCAATAACCATGAGTATAAGACGGATAATTACATCGATACTGCTTTTAAGATACGGGCGCCGTTAACCTTCCAGGATGGCCGCTCGGGGTTTATCGAGATCATCTACATCAACGAAGCCCCTCCTGAATCGGAAGGACCATTTATGAAAGAAGAGCGCAGGATGCTCGATTCCCTGGCCGAAACCATAGAAGTGTACTTTAACAAAAAAGTACACCAGGACCAGGTCGCCCGCTCGGAGGCGTCGCTGCGCTCGCTGGTAGAAGCCAGCCAGATAGGTGTCATGCTCTGCGATAAGGATCATCGCATTGTTGCTACCAACAGGAAGATGACGACGATCTACGAGGCGCTGACAGGCAGGGCGCTGCAGGTAGGCGATAATTTTTTTGAAGCGCTGCTGCCCGATAGAAAAGAGTATGTGCTCTCCGTTTTCAACCGTGTGCAAAACGATTTTGAGCCGGTGGAATATGATACCAGTTACGAGTACCTCGGCAGTACCATCTATGTGACCGTAAGTGTGGCGCCGGTGATCAGCGGCGGCAAGTCCATCGGGGTGTGCATGGTGGTGTACGACATCACCACGCGTAAGCTGATGGAAATAGAACGCCAGCGTATCATAGAAGGTATGAAGGGGCGCATCATAGCGCTGGAAGAGTTTGCTAAGGTCATCGCCACGAAGGTGAGCGCCCCGCTCTCAACTATACTAGAGCTAAAGAGCCTGGTAAAAGAAGATATGGATGAGCAGGAGCGCCGAAAGATCCTGGAAGGCGTCATCATATCTGCACAGCAGCTGGAAGATGTGCTGAACGACCTGCAGCGGCTCACGCACGAAGAGAAAACCTGAGCGCAGTTCAATAACAACAGCTTAACTCATTGCCTTTTTAGTGGCCTAATATTAGTGCCGGTACATTGGGATCGTGGAGTATTTCACTTTTATCCGCGCAACTATGTGGAAGGCCTTAAATAAAGGGAGACGGGCTTCGGTCCTGTACGCGGCGATCACGTTCGTTGTGTTACTCGTCATTACCCAGCTGCTGGTTTACCAACGCTATAGTTCCGTTCGCAAAAATGAATTTAATGAGCTGATGAATGAACTGGATGATACCAGGGATCAACTGGGTGTTATCCTGGACCATAATCTGTCGTCGGCTACAACCGTGTCCATTCTGTATAAGCAAAGCAGAACACTTACCTGGTTCGACAGCGTGGCCAAAGAGTTGCTGGCCATGAATAAAGCCATCGACGTAGTATATTTTGTTGATAAAGACCTGGTGGTAACGCATGTCTATCCCCTGCAGGGAAACGAGACTGTACGGGGGTTTAACCTGCTGTCTGACCCTTACAGACGGGCAGAGGCTAAACTGGCATTGAGCCAGGATAAAATAGTGTTTGGCGGGCCTTACGATATGCTGCAAGAGAAGGGTAAAGCTATCTCCGGCAGACTACCACTTTTTGAAGCTGGCAAGTTTATCGGCGGATCGGTTGTAGTTACCAAACTCTCCACCATCCGCAAGCGCATGCCCGAGCTGGAGAATAAGGGTAAAGAGTTTGTCTACCAGCTATCGAAGGTGAATGTACTGACAGGCAAAAGAGAATACTTTTTTGATGGCTACCGCCCGCAGAAAAACTGGGAAACCTCTATATACATGCCCCGTGGAAACTGGATACTGTATGTGGCCTATGCTGATGGCTTTATCGCGCATAAAACGATCATCCTGCTTTCGATATTTGGTCTCTTGTTTAGTGCCATGGGTGCAGTGTTCATCTATTTTAAAACCTATGCGAAACTGCACCTGGAGGCAACGGTGACAGAAAAAACGCACGACCTCTGCGAGCGAATGAAAGAACTGTCGACCATTTACGAAATAAATGAGATTTTGAAGGATGAACGGCAAAGCACAGATATTGCTTTTAGCAGGGTAGTGAAGGCAATGCCGCCGGGCTGGCAGTACCCGGATATATGCGCGGCACGCATTGTGGTTGGCGACGACGAATATAAAACGGACAACTGTGCCGACACGAAGTATAAAATGCGGGCACCGCTGAATTTCATGGATGAACGTGCAGGCTATATCGAGGTGGGTTATGTAACAGATAGGTCGCCGGGCGGTAAAGACCCTTTTCTAAAAGAAGAGCAGCAGCTGCTGAACTCCATTGCAGAATCGATAGAGGTGTATTACAACAAAAAATTCAGCCGCGACAGGATGGCCCGCTCGGAGGCTACGCTGCGGTCGATGGTTGAAGCTTGTCCCGTTGGCGTGTTGCTGTGCGATAAGGATTTTCGCATAGTGGCTATCAACAGTACCATGGCTGCCGATTACCCCGTCAATACCGGCAGGAACATTGGTGTGGGTGATAATTTTATTGAGGTACTGTTACCGGAAAGGCGCGAATACGTAACCGGCATCTTTAAAGCGGTGATGGATGACCTGGAGCAGGTGGAGTACGAGGTGGCCTATCCGAAGGGAGAAGAGACCGTTTATTTTAATATCAATGTGGCTCCTGTCGTTATCAATGGTGAAGCGATAGGAGTGTGCCTGGTAGGGGTCGACATTACCAGTCGTAAAAGGTTGCAGCTGGAACACCAGCGTATCATCAGGGACCTGATGGAACACATGAGCACGGCGGTGGAGTTTGCCCGTGTGCTGACGGATAAAGTGCGTGAGCCATTGGAAAAGATCCCTCTGCAGGCCGACCGTGCGAAAGACGAAAAGAACGATGAGCAGCGTGCCGTTCTATTGGATGACATCAAACAATCGGCGGAGTATGTAACGGGCTTTATAAGAGATATGCAGGAGGCGTTGATGGAGAAGAAGGGTAAACCTCGTTATCCTACTAAAGGATCGGAGGGGAATGCCGGATAGTAAATGCTGCTAGTGTAACCCGGACATCCCCCTGCCGCTGCGCGGCTTTCCCCCTTCGAAGGGGGAATTGTGTTTTCTTCCTGAAGGAGTTTTATATTCCCCCTTTGAAGGGGGCCAGGGGGATGTCGGATAATAAGTGTTAATTTTAAATGAATGTCTAACGCTATCATTCCATACAACCCAAGGCTGAAAATTCTTGCACGCGAGTTGCGAAAACAGCGCGTGCTAAGCGAAGTGTTATTGTGGCAAAAATTGAAAGGCAGGTCCTTCGGTGTAGAGTTTCACAGGCAGGTGCCGATGCTTGAATACATTGTTGATTTTTATTGTCATGAACTGATGCTGGTTATTGAAGTTGATGGGTTGACACATGATTTCGAAGATGTCCTTGTAAAGGATGGCGAACGGCAGAGGGAGATCGAAGCTTATGGTGTGCATTTTCTCCGGTTTGCCAGTAATGATATATTAAATGGGATGAGCGGAGTTGTACTGACAATAGAGGCTAAGATAGAAGAGCTCAGGAAATCTTATTGATCCGACATGCCCCTGCCGCTACGCGGCTTTCCCCCTT
>JAJNBR010000204.1 GCA_021156265.1 Flavipsychrobacter sp. | reverse complement strand
GGAGGGGAGTTGCATCAACGTTATTTGGATAAAACTATAAAAAATTGTATTTTTGTACTGTAAAAACTATCGACCATGAGAACGTCGGATTTCGTACCAACACGCTTTTTCCCATTGCAACCGAATGACGCAAAGAATTTTTTTCTTTCGCCAACCCCGAAAATCTATACCATTCTATACAAAAATGACAATTGGAAACATGTGAAACGAAATGCATAAGACAGTAGCAGCAAGCATTTGAAGGGATTTATGTCGCACGAGGAGAAAACCGGGAATTGTATAGGTGGTATGAGGAAATAAAGCAGAATAACACACAATATCAGCAGAAAAGGCGCATAATTATCACAAAACGACGTCTTCCTATACCTTCGTTTACTTTCAAAAACCGGAGTTTTTAAGAAAGTATTAGCTAACTACCAATCATAAGATATTATTTTTGTGCGCGGCACGTTATTAAAAATGCCCCTAAATATTTAATCAGATTCGATGAAATACCTTTCTTTAGTAATTAGCGCTTTGGCCCTGGTGGGCGTTATCGTATTGTTTGCCACTAAATCTGGCAACAACAAACAGGGCACACACTCGCACACTGCAGCCACCGCCACCGGCACCACCGGTCGCATAGCCTATGTGGATATTGATACACTGGAAGCCAACTTCACCTACCTGAAGAGCAAGCGCGAAGACTTCCAGCGCCGCCAGGAAGGCATGAAACGCGAGTTGCAAAATTCGGCGGCCCAGATGCAGCGCGATGTACAGGATGTACAGCGCAAAGCAAAAGCAGGTACCCTGACCGAAGCCGAATATGCGGCTGCAGAACGCCGTATAGGCCAGATGCAGCAAAGCCTGCAAACCCGCGAGGCAGCGCTCACCGAGCAACTGCTGAAAGAGCAGGACGATTTCAACAAAGACCTGCAGACACGCCTGGATGCATTCCTGACAGAGTACAACAAAGACAAAGGCTATGATTATATACTGTCGTACAGCCGTGCGGGTCATATCCTGTACAGGAACAAAGAACTCGATATTACGGAAGATGTCATCAAGGGTATGAATGAGCGTACGACAGATACCACTACCACTAATAAAAAGAAGTAGTACTTTTCTCTCCTAAACGCCATTCTTTTGGAAAACAAAAACCAGTTCCACCGGTCGCTAAGTCTTACAGACGGCGCTCTGTTGGTGATCGGATCCATGATAGGTTCCGGTATATTCATTGTAAGCGCCGATATAGCGCGAAACGTGGGCAGTGCAGGATGGCTGGTGGTGGTTTGGCTTGTTTCGGGTTTCATCACGCTATCGGCAGCATTGAGCTACGGCGAACTGAGTGGTATGTTTCCAAAAGCGGGCGGACAGTATGTGTACCTCCGCGAATCATTCGGTAAGATATATGGCTTCCTCTATGGCTGGGCGTTCTTTGCCGTGATACAAACAGGTACTATTGCCGCCGTAGGTGTAGCCTTCGGTAAATTCACCGGGTATCTTATTCCCGAACTTGGAGAAGAGAATATTCTCGTGGGTCCTATGAAACTGGGCTTCATCGAAGAGTTCAAAATAACAGCTGCGCAGCTTACGGGTATAGGTACCATCATGCTACTCACCTTCCTGAATACTATGGGGGTGAAGAACGGTAAGATAGTAGGCTTCATCTTTACCTCGGCAAAGATCATAGCCATGGCTGCGCTCATCATCTTCGGCATCCTGTTCATGAAAGACGGCAGCGTATGGGCCGCCAACTGGGACAATGCCTGGATGGCCCAAACCATTACCCGCACAACAGATGTCATCACTCACCAAAGCCTCGACGGCTTTACGCTGGCAGTAGCTATGTGTGTCGCCATGGTGGGAGCCCTGTTCAGCAGCGATGCCTGGAACAACGTAACCTTCATTGCCGGCGAGATCAAAAGGCCGGAGCGCAATATCGGGCTGAGCCTGTTTATCGGCACCTTTGTAGTAACTGCCCTGTATGTGTCTATGAACCTGATGTACCTGAACGTACTTACGATGCACGAAATAGCAAACGCTCCTGCCGACAGGGTAGCGCTGGCAGCAGCACTCAAAGTGTTTGGCAGCGTGGGTACTGTAGTCATCGCCCTGTTGGTGATGGTTTCTACTTTTGGTTGTAACAACGGCCTGATACTGTCGGGTGCGCGTGTATATTATACTATGGCCAAGGACGGTTTGTTCCTGCCATCGGCCGGTGTGCTGAATGATAAAGGTGTACCGGGCAAAGCGCTCTGGATGCAATGCATCTGGGCTGCCATACTTTGCCTCAGCGGCCAGTACGGCAACCTGCTCGACTTCATCATCTTTACCGTGCTGCTGTTCTACATACTCACCATCGCAGGCATCTTCAAGCTGAGGAAGACCATGCCTGATGCACCGCGCCCGTACAAAGCATTCGGTTACCCGCTGATACCCTTGCTGTATATACTGCTGGCATCCTTCATTTGCATCGTGCTGCTGATATATAAACCCGATTACACCTGGCCGGGACTGATCATCGTACTGATAGGTATACCGGTATATTACTTCCTGAAAAAACGTGGATTTAAAGTTGAAGAGCAGAATTGAGATAGAACAGCTGTTTGATGACATAGAGAAGCTGCATGTTGTAGTGGTGGGAGATGTAATGCTCGACAACTACTGGTGGGGCGATGTAGACCGTATTTCTCCCGAAGCCCCTGTGCCCATCGTCACCCTGCGCAAGCGCGAAAGCCGCCTGGGTGGCGCAGCCAACGTAGCGTTGAACTGTCGCGCACTGGGTGCAAAAGTTACACTGGCCAGCGCCATAGGCAAGGATATGGAAGGCAAAACGCTGGAGCAACTGGCGAAGGATGCAGGTATCGATACGTCGCTGCTGCAATGCTGCCAGCGCACTACTACTACCAAGACCCGTGTCATGAGCCGCAGCCAGCAAATGATGCGACTGGACGATGAGGTGACCGACGACCTGGCATTGGAAGACGAGCACCCGTTCATCGACCGGGTGCTGCGTTTCCTGCAAATAGAAAAACCGCAGGTGCTGATATTCGAGGACTATAACAAGGGTGTGCTGAAAGAGAATGTCATCAACCGCATCACGGAGCATTGCAAGCAACTCGGCATCATCACTACGGTCGATCCAAAGAAGAAGAACTTCCTTTCTTATAAGAACGTAACCGTCTTCAAGCCCAACCTGAAAGAAGTGCGCGAAGGCCTGCACATACCGTTGTCCACAGTCGACCAGAAAGAAATGGACCATGTGCATGCAGTATTGCATAAGCAGCTGAATCATACCATCACCTTCGTCACACTCTCTGAAAAAGGAGTGTACTATAGCAATGGCCACTCCGCCATTATCCCATCGCACCTCCGCAATATTTCCGATGTGTCAGGCGCAGGAGATACAGTTATCGCCACAGCCTCCATCATTTATGCCCTCACTAAAGACGCGCGTTTAATGGCCGAGATATCGAACATAGCCGGCGGCCTTGTATGCGAAGAAGTTGGTGTAGTGCCAATTAACAAAGAGCTGCTGATGGAAGAATGTGCAAGGTTACTGGCAGAGTAGCAGCAATATAATAACTGGTTTAACGTTCTGACCGTATGTGGCGAATTGGGCTGATCATATTAGCGGTGGTGTGGAGCCACAATGCCGGTGCACAGGAAAGTCCTTCGCTGAATGAGGATGACCCGCGGTTTGTTGGCGGGGTAGCCGTAGGGGGCAACCTCACGCACATCACGAACGACTCGTTTGATGGCATTCATCGTTTTGGCCCAAATGTAGGCGGCATCGTTTACGCGCGGATCAAAGGAGAATTTTGGTCGAGCCTCGAGATACGGTATTCGCGAAAAGGCACAATAGGCGTGAGAACAGACTCCTCCATTGCGCACGCATCACTCTACTTCACGCAGTACCTGCTGCGTCTTGACTACGTGGAGGTTCCCTTTGCATTGCATGTATTCAACAGGAGGTTCTATCACTTTACCGCAGGAGTTACGTATTCATACCTCCTAAGCAGCAGTGAACTCTACTCTTCATTGCAACTGTACCGGGTAGATGATAAACAGTTTCCCTTTCGCCAGCACAACTTCGACTACCTGTTAGGTGGCGGTCTGCATGTGAACAGGAACCTGTTTTTGAATATTCATTACCAGGGATCAATTGTCCCCATCCGCGATGCCTGGAATGTGCCCATAGAGCTGGGAACTAAAAGCCAGCGCAACAGGATGATCACCTTGCAATTGCTGTATATGTTTCGCTGGAGAAAGGACTATTAGATCTTGCTCATGGATTTCACCTTGTTCTTCTCCAGGTAGTCCTGCCAGCTGTTCAGCGCGCCGTTCTTTAACACCCTTGGGAATTTGCTCATAGCGCCCTCCTTGCCAATAGAGCGCATGTAGTCGATGAACACATCGTTGGGCAGTACTTCGACGAAGACCTCCTTAAGAGCAGACGTACGTTCTACCGCATAGTCGTCATTGATCTCGCAGAGTGTCTCGTCCAGTATGCGGCGTATCTCCTTAGCGTCTGCACACTGGTTGTCGCAGCCAATGTACCAGCGGTGAGCGAACAGGTTCTCGTGTTTAAGGCCTGCCACGGCAAACTCACGTATGTCCACCTTCAGCTTCTTCGACACCGTGTCTATCGCCTTGTTCATATTGTCGACAGACATGTGCTCGCCGCACAGGCTGAGGAACTGCTTGGTGCGTCCGCTGATGGCTATCTCGTACTCCTTGGCATCAGTAAAGCGTATTACGTCGCCAATGATGTAGCGCCATGCACCCGAGCAAGTGCTGATCATTACTGCATAGTCAACACCCTCCTGCACTTCTTCTATCAGGAGGGTCTTTGGATTGGCTTTGGGGTGGCCGTCCTCGTCAAAGTTCTCCGATGTAAAGGGAACGAACTCGTAGAAGATGCCCGCATTCAACACCAGCTTGATGCCGTTGTCGCCGGGCCTTGCCTTAAAGCCAAACGAACCCTCGCTGGCCATATAGGTCTCAATAAAAGTAACAGGCTTGCCCAGCAGCTTCTTAAAGCTTTCCTTATATGGTTCGAACGATACGCCGCCGTGTATGTACACGCTCAGGTTGGGCCATACCTCGTGAATGTTCTTGGCGCCATGGTATTCCATCACCTGCTCCAGCACTATCTGTACCCATGCAGGTACCCCGCACACGGTAGCCACATCCCACTGCGGCGCCTTGCGCACTATCAGCTTGATGCGGTCTTCCCATTTGGGACGCTTAGATATCTCCTTGCCCGGCTTATAGAAGAAGTTAACCATCCACTTCGGCATGTTCTTGGCGCTGATACCACTCATGTCGCCTTCGAAGTAGCCGCCCTTCTCGTATAGAGAGGTTGTGCCGCCCAGCATCAGCACACCTTTGCTGAATACTTTGGAGGGAACTTTAAAGTCCAGCAGGCTGTAGAGCTGTTTGAAGCCTACCTTCTTGATGGATTTGATCATATCGCGGGTCACGGGAATGTGCTTGCTGGCGCTCTCGGAAGTCCCCGAGCTCAGGGCGAAGTACTTTACTTTGCCCGGCCAGGTCACGTTCTCTTCGCCCTTCAGGCAGCGGTGCCACCATTGCGCGAACATCTCATTGTAGGTGTGCACTGGCACCCTGTCGCGGAAGGCCCGGGTGAAATCGACCTCCCGGCTCAGT
>JAJNBR010000203.1 GCA_021156265.1 Flavipsychrobacter sp. | reverse complement strand
GGTCAGATACCGGCATCCAGGTAATAAGACGCGTATACATTGCGCCACCTTTCGAAATAAAAATGCGATCCCATGGCCAGTTTACAACCTTGCCACCGCGAGTATACCGCGAACCGATGGCAACATCGGCACCGGCTACACATGCCTGGTGCAGGCGCAGAAGGTCGTCCGGATTATGTGAGAAGTCTGCATCCATCTCGAAGATGTACTGGTACTCTTTTGAAAGGGCCCATTTAAAACCGGCTATATAGGCTGTACCCAACCCCAGCTTGCCCGTCCGTTGTAACAGGTGTAACTGTTCGGGGTGCTTTTTTTGCAGGTCTTTTACTATTTCGGCCGTGCCATCGGGCGATCCATCATCTACTATAAGGACATGGTAATTGCCTGCAAGCGACAATACTTTCAGAATGATCTTACTAATATTCTCCTTTTCGTTGTAGGTAGGTATGATTACGAGTTTGTCCAAGAGGGCACGAAATTAAAAAGCACCAAAATAATGAATTATGCAAAAAGCAACGTTAAATGTTTGTCTTTAACCCTGATTTCTGCAACTTCATACGATTGAGGATTTCCGATATCTTTTGCTTAGTATGCAGCGCGAAATCGGCTTGCATCATCCAGTCGTAGTATTGAGGTTCCTCGGTAAAGATATCTTCTACCTTCCGGCCCTTGTGCTTGCCGAAATTAAAGACCGCATGACCGTCTTTCATAACAAGGCGGCGGGCGTAGTCGACAAGTTGTTCACCGCCTGTAAACTCATGAAGTGCCTTTACATCCTGGCTCAGATCATTGTAACGGTCAAGTTGCGCCTCCAGCACTTCGATCGTTGCCATAATATCAGCTTCAGCACTGTGGGCATTTTCAAGCGTTTTGTCGCAGTAGAAATTATATGCTGCGCTTAACGTACGGCTCTCCATTTTGAAAAATATCTGCTGTACGTCTATCATGTGGCGCTCCGTAAAATCGACGTTCACACCTGCGCGCAAAAATTCTTCGGCAAGCAGCGGAATGTCAAATTTGCTGGATGCATATCCGCCGAGGTCGCAGCCTTTCATCCAGTCATGCAGGTCTTTTGCTATCTGTTTGAAATGGGGGCAATCTTTTACATCGTCGTCCGATATTCCGTGAATGGCTGTAGAAGATGGAGGTATAGGCATGCCGGGGTTTATCCTTCTTACATACTTCTCCCTGGTGCCATCTGTCATTAGTTTGACTAATGCCAGCTCTACAATGCGGTCTTTGGCTGCATCGGTGCCGGTAGTTTCAAGATCGAAGAAGATGATGGGGCGCTTGAGTAAAAGTTGAGCCATGCACGCTATTTTACTGCGAACTTACGGCATTCCAGTCAATTCCATCGAAAGTTCCCGAGCTCATTAGCAAAAGACAAATAGGTTTTTCTGCCTCTTTCACCAGATTTTTAACTGCCTGTTCCAATTCCGGTTTTTCGTCGGTTACAATAAGGTCTTCACGTCCAAAATATTTGTGCACAGTCTGCTTGTCCAGCCCGGGCAGCCCTTTCAGTGACAAAGCATGATGACTGAAATAGACCACAGCCTTGTCGGCAGAGTCCATGCTATGTGTATAATGGCTCAAAAACTGCTCGCTGAGGCTGCTGTAGGTATGCAGTTCAAAACATGCTATGAGCGTATGGTCGCTCCATGCTTCGCGTACCGCATCCAGCGTGGCTTTTAGCTTCGATGGTGCATGAGCAAAATCCCTGAAGGCGATGATGTCTTTGGTCTCAAATAACTTTTCCAGCCTGCGGGCAGCCCCGGTAAATGAAGCGATAGCGCTATAACAATCCGTTTCGCTTACGCCCAGTTCCATACAAACCGCAATGGCTGCCTGCATATTCAGCAGGTTGTGGCTGCCAAATACAGAGACCGGCACCGGACCTCCGGGGGTATCTAATACCGCCTGACCCATCTCGTAGTGGTATTTAGGCATCGAGTAGGGAATAGTATTCAGGTGGCCGCCCGACCTTACGATCACACTGCGCACCTCCTCGTCTTTATTGTTGTAGAATACCGGGCTGCCTTCGTCAATACCTACCAGGTATTGTTCAAATTGGCTGCGGTAGTTATCGTATGTAGGGAAAACGTTTATATGGTCCCAGGCGATACCGCTGAGCACTGAAATATGCGGGTGGTAAAAGAATATCTTCGGTCGTTTTTCGATAACAGAGGCAGGGTACTCATCGCCCTCCAGGATGATAAGGGGAGCATCCGTAAGCCTTACAGATTCACTAAAGCCCTGCACTTTTGCTCCCACCAGGTAGTCGAAATCTATACCGCGCGACTTCAGTATGTGCATAATCATGGATGTGATGGTCGTCTTCCCATGGCTTCCTGCTACTACTATACGCTTTTTATCCTTGCTTACTTCATAGACGTATTGAGGAAAAGAATATATTGGGACATTGAGGGATTGAGCTGCCAATAACTCTGGATTATCAGCCTTCGCGTGCATTCCCAATACTATTGCGTCTAAATCCCCGGTGATCTTCTCCGGAAACCAGCCTGGATGCTCCGGTAAAAGGCCTGCGGCCGCTAAATTGCTCTTCGCAGGGTCATTGATCTCATCGTCGCTGCCTGTTACAATATTTCCCTGCCTTTTTAGCGCCAATGCCAGTTGGTGCATTATCGCTCCGCCTATGGCGATAAAGTGTATTCTCTTCATTAAAATTTATTAACTTAGCACAAAGTAACACAAGCTTTTTTTACATTTACATAAGTCAAGTACCAATTTATGCAAGCAATTTTTCGTTTTCGTCGTTTGATCCCCGTGGTGGCAGTTGTTGTGATGGCAATGTTTGTAGCTTCATGTAGTGGAAGTAAAAAATATGGTTGCCCGAATAAGTTGCAGGCATCTTCCTTTATTCGCTAATTAATTTGATTTTCACAGTCATAGATAGGTTGGTGCTCTAGGCATCAACCTATTCCTGTTTATGGTATAGTCGTTTGGCTGATTAATCCTTACTGACAGTACCGGGTTGACGTTTTTTTACAATAGAGAAGGGGCTGCCAGGCAGCCCCTTCTCTATTGTATTTTATTGGTTAGTAAATCCACTACAGGAATGCATAACCAACATGCAGCTGTATGGTCCTATTCTTCCAGCTATCGCTTGCGCCCGATGCGTTCATGTTGGAAAAGCCCATGATATAACGTGCTCCTACATTTAGTTTGGTAACATTTAGCTGAAGACCGAGTACGCCGGAAATATCGCCGTTTTTAAATACATCATTCACATCTTTCAATAGGCCGTTCTCATCGCCAATGCTGATAAGATTTGTGTATTGAGGGCCTACCTGGAACCACAGCGGACCTGCTATTTTAACATTGAACAGCACCGGTATGCTCAGATTGCTGATAGCAAAAGTGTTTGCTTTAGCCGTGTCGCTGGGATTATTGAAAAATGAAGCGGGCAAGGAAGCAGGCCTGTACGTGAACTGAGTACGGCTATACAGCAATTCAGCAGACACACCATACTTACCAAACTTTACACCGCCAAACGCACCGCCCAAAAAGCCGGTGCGGTACTTGTCATCAAATATACTTCCCTCGAGTTTAGAAAAATTTGCGCCGATCTTGATACCCAGGTCAACATCGATGGGCGAAGCAGCTGTGACTGCATTCAGTGCCTGCGCGAATGAGAACGCGGGAAACAATAAACCAATAAGTGCTAAACGTAACTTTTTGCTGATCATAAATGTGTGTTTGATATTGAGACAAAAATCGCAAAAACTGTGCCTTTTAAAACTGTTTCAGGCTATTTTTCTTCCACAATAAGGAATTCGTTTCTAAGTGGTTGAAAAGCATCGTACAATACATCAGTAAAGCTGTGTCCGTATTGAAGAAAATACTCGATGACGTTCTCTTTTCGCTCTTGGAGGCTGCTGCCGGGAAACAGACTTTCTTTCATGCGGGTAATGCGTGCCAGCTCTGTATGCATTTTTTTCTTTTCGGCACGCAGCATTTTTTTCTCCAGCACTTCAAGTTGATGTTTGATCTTAGCCAAAGCAGCTTCGGCAGAACTTCTCAAGGTAACATCAAGCGAAACTGCTTTTTGTTTCAGTTGTTCCATAACGTTTGCCATAGCAGTCATCTCTGAGCCGGTTTGCCACTGGTCGTTGCCGTGTCGCAACAGGTATCCTCGCATCAACCTTCCCTCGTCTATGAATATTTCCTCAGCAGCCAGGCCTGTTCTCTCGCGCATTTTGGTTTGCGCAGGTTGTAGCCACTGTACCGACTGCCGTAGCAGTATTGCAGGATAGAATATTTTGTAATGGTCAAACACAGGTCTCAACTGCAACCAGTAAGCTACTTCAGCGCCCCCGCCAATGAAAGCGACGTTGGGCAGTATTCGCTCCTGGAGTAAGCCCCGTAAGATCACATTCGGGCTGAAGCGCTCGGGATGTTCGTCCACTTCAGCCATAAGCTGTTGTTCATTCCACGAAGTGTTTTGATTCACAACAGTCCATTGTTCTCCCTGTTTTTCTATCCGCTCGCGCATGTTGCCATTCATATAAAACAGGTTGATGGGACGCGGGTGAGCCTGCGCTTTATAATGCTGTTCCAGTCTTTCGATCTGCGCTGTTACCAGTCCAAATGCAGTTTGCTGCAGCAGGTCGTCTTTAATAATCTCTATGACTGGCTTTTTGAACGAGGCATCATCTGGATCAAGCACTATCAGCCCATAGCGCCCGAATAGTTGATTTACCAGGAAGCGCGTTGCGCTACCTATAGTTTCATGCTCCAGGTATGCTTTGGTCAGCATCTCTTTGAGCTCATCCAGCTGTTTGCCGGGAGGGCCCATCACCTTGAATAGTTCACCCAGCAACGGTTTAAGGCTTGAGGTACTCATTCTGCCTACCGCGCCTGTTTGTCCATCAGCATCCCAGCGCCATTTTTTGTTCTGGTAATTGAAAACGCCCAGTTCATCCAGGTCATTGTCCTCGCTACCCATATAATACACAGGTACGAAGTCATGCTGCGGGTACATGGTTTTCAGTTCTGCTGCCAGCTTTATTGCATGCACTATTTTATAAACAAAATAGAGATAGCCAGTAAGCAGATTGGGTTGATGTGCCGTACATACTGTAAACGTGGTAGGTTTGCGCAGAAGAGCGATGTTGGTTTTAACCGCGTCATCCAGCTTGGTATTGTCATACTGCTGCGTAAGTGTTTCAGCCAGTGTTTGCCGGTCGATAGAGTAGCTTTGGCGATCGCTGATAGCTTTTTGCAGTCCTGTTACATCGGGAGTATAATTGATAAACGGCGCCATTTTCGGGCTCCCCGAAAGATAGTCGGTAACAAGCGGGGAAAAGTACCCCGTATCGGAATATGGCAGGTAAGTAAAGCTCCGCTGCACTGTGCTGGTTGTTTTGGCAGGCACGAAGTTAACTGCTGTATTCCAAAGTTATATTATACCCTGATAGGGAAATCCAATCAGGCTTTACGAACGTAGCCATCCTTTTTGTAAGTGTACACTAGTTGGTTGCCCCTTTCTTCTATGGTCACTTCCACCTCCCTTAGTGTGAACAAACGGTCATAAATGTCGTGGTAAAGCGATTTGATCCTCCTGGATATTCTGCCTCTGTTTACAGCAATACCGGTTATTGGTTCTGTTTTTGCAATTTGGAACTGCATAGACTCTCTCTTA
>JAJNBR010000202.1 GCA_021156265.1 Flavipsychrobacter sp. | reverse complement strand
GCCGACATCCTGCAGATCATAAATGAGCACATCAATGTTTTTCAATTGCTGCTTTGTCGGTTTTTTGTTGTTGCCGTACAGAGATATAACAGGCAAACCTGTCTTCTCATCCTTCTCATTTTCTATTTTCTCGCCTGCGGCAGCCGATCCGCGGAAGCCATGTTCAGGCACAAACACTTTTTTAACATTTACATCCAGCGATAACAGTGTATCGAGTAGCAAACTGTCGCTTACAATCGAGGTCTGATTGATGATGAGGCCAACCTTTTTACCCTTCAATAGTGGAAGATATTCACTCATGCGCTCGGCCCCGGTCACTACAGGCTTAGGCTCAGAAGCCGCTTCCTGCTTGCCTTGAGGCTGTGCGCAGCCTGTGGTGACGCTGCCAAAAAATATTATTATCGTAAAACTATATAAAAACCAACGAGTCATGAGCGGGGTTAATTTTCCAGTAAAGATAAAGCCGTGTTTCCATTATTTTGGGCTACCTTTGGCCGATTATAACATCTTATTAAAACAATAATAAATGCAACAAGTAAAAAGCGGCGATACTGTTCGTGTTCATTATCATGGAAAATTAACTGACGGTTCAACGTTTGACAGCTCAGAAGGCCGTGAGCCGCTGGAATTCAAAGTTGGAAGTGGCCAGGTTATCAAGGGTTTTGACGATGCACTGGTGAATATGCAGATCGGTGAAAAGAAAACCGTTAACATACCTGTAGACGAGGCTTACGGTCAGCGTAATGACGATATGATGATGGAATATCCAAAAAGTGAATTCCCTGAAGACATGTCACCGGAAGCCGGTATGGAACTGCAGATGAGCGACAACCAGGGTCATATCTTCCCGGTTGTGATCACTGAAGTAAAAGACGATGTTGTAGTACTGGATGCTAACCACCCGCTTGCGGGCCAGGATCTCGTTTTCGACATTGAACTGGTATCAATAGGATAATTGTTATCTCAACATATTTACAGCCGGAGTTGTTAAAACTCCGGCTCTTTTATTTAACAAACACCGATAACCCGAATTATTATATTTGTCCGATACCATCTACTAGTCAATGTTGCTACAGTCAATACTGTTACAGATAGATACCGCGGCAAATACCGCAGGCGCCGCCACGGCGGGGCAAGAAGAAATATCGCTTTTGTACCTGCTAAAGGAAGGCGGGGTTATGATGATACCTCTGCTGCTCTGCTCAGTTGCTCTTGTTTATGTATTCGTAGAGCGGCTGTCTGTTATCAGGAAAGCCGGCGAAGTTGACCCTTCGTTTATGCCACGCGTTAGAGAGCAAATGACAACCGGCAACATCCAGGGAGCACGATCTCTTGCGAGGACTACCCACGGCCCCGTAGCCCGCATGATAGACAAAGGCATCAGCCGTGTGGGTAAGCCTATCGATCATATCGAAAAGTCGATGGAAAATACCGGCAAACTGGAAGTGTACCATATGGAGAAGAACCTGTCAGTACTCTCTACCATAGCAGGTATAGCGCCTATGTTCGGCTTCCTTGGCACCATCGCAGGTATGATCATCCTGTTCTTCGATATACAACATAAGGGCTTTTCACTGGAGAATATTGCCGGTGGTATCTATACCAAGATGGTGACTTCGGCCGTCGGACTGATCATCGGGCTGCTGGCCTATGTAGCGTATAACTACCTGAACGCCCAGATCAATAAGAATGTAAATAAGATGGAAACTGCTTCGGTTGAATTTTTGGACATTTTACAAGAACCAGCGCACTAGGCCTACATGAACTTAAGAAAACACTTGCGTGAAAAGCCGGAAACGCACACATCAGCCTTGAACGACATCCTGTTCATACTGCTGCTGTTCTTTCTCATTATTTCCACCCTGGCCAATCCCAATGTGATCAAGTTGTCTATCCCTAAGGCAGAAAGCGATACCAAAGCCAAGCAAACTGTCGTAGTATCCATCGATCCCCAGCAAAGGTTCTTCGTAGGTACACGTTCTACCTCGCAGGACTCTTTGCAAAGCGGGATCAATGCGGTCGTAGCCCGTTCGCAAGATGCAGACCCCACAGTGGTCATCAATGCCGATAAACAGGCCAGCGCTGAAAGCATAGTCGCTGTAATGAAGGCCGCAAAGGCACTTAATTTAAAGACTGTGCTGGCGGTAGATAAAGAATAGACTGCAACGCTTATTTTTGTTGCAAAGCACACAACGATCAGCAACCTCTCCTCCATATTAACCTCTCCTGTTGAATACCTGAAAGGTGTTGGCCCTCAAAAAGGTGAAATGCTCAGGAAAGAGCTCGAGATAGCCACTTTCGAGGACCTGCTGTATCACTATCCTTACCGTTATTTTGACCGGAGTAAGCTGGATAAAGTTGCGTCTATCAACCAAAACACAGAATATGTGCAGCTGGTTGGTACGCTTATTAATATCTATGAAGAAGGCGTTGGCCGTAAGCACAGGCTTACTGCTACGTTATACGATGATTCGGGGAAGATAGAATTGATCTGGTTCCAGGGTGCACAATGGATGAAAAAATCGCTACGCGACCACGAACGGTATATAGTGTTCGGGAAAGTTTCGTTTTTCAACGGTGTCGCCAATATCGCTCATCCTGAGATCGAATTACTGAACGCTGAAACCGCTGTGGCCAATATGCAGCCGGTATATCCCACCACGGAGAAGTTAAAGGCCAAAGGCGTCAGCAACCGCTCGTTTGCCAAGATCACCCAAAGCCTGTTTGAAAAAGTACGTCCCGGCGATATACCCGAAATACTGCCATCTGACATTCTGAGTCAGTACCGCCTGTGCAACCGCTACCAGGCGATCAAATGGATACATTTTCCGGATAGCGAAGAGCATATGCAGGCGGCTCGATACCGGCTGAAGTGGGAAGAATTATTTGCTTCCCAACTACAGATCGCCCAACTGCGCCTGCAGCACACTATACAGCCGGGATATAAGTTTGAAAAAGTAGGTGAGCACTTCAACGGCTTCTATGAAAAACACCTGCCATTCCAATTAACGGGAGCGCAGAAACGTGTGCTTAAGGAAATAAGGCACGATACCGCTACCGGCAAACAGATGAACCGCCTGGTACAAGGTGATGTGGGGAGCGGTAAGACGATAGTCGCCGTTATGTCCATGTTGCTGGCCATTGACAACGGTTTCCAGGCATGCCTGATGGCACCTACCGAGATATTGGCCCAGCAGCACTACCAGGGAGTGAAAGGTTTGTTGGAAAATATGGGCGTGCCGGTTGCCCTTTTAACGGGAAGCATTAAAGGGAAAGAGCGCAAGGAAATCCTGAAAGGGCTGGCTGATGGTTCGATCCCTATTGCAATAGGGACGCACGCCCTGATAGAAGAAAGCGTGCAGTTTGCCAACCTGGGACTAGCAGTGATCGATGAACAACACCGTTTTGGTGTGGGACAGCGCGCCCGGCTCTGGAAAAAAAATGAGCGGGCTCCACATGTATTGGTCATGACGGCTACGCCTATTCCGCGCACACTGGCTATGACCTTATATGGCGACCTGGATGTATCTGTCATAGATGAGCTGCCACCGGGCAGACAGGAAATAAAAACCGTACACCGGAACGAGATGCGGCGTGCGTTTGTAATGGATTTCATACGGAGTGAAATAGACAAAGGCAGGCAGGCTTATATCGTTTACCCTCTTATCGAGGAATCGGAAAAGGTGGATTATGAGAGCCTGCTGGCGGGATACGAACAAGTAAAAGTGTTTTTCCCTGAGAACAAGTATCGTATTGCCATGGTACATGGCAAACAGGAAACTACTCTTCGCCAACGGAACATGCAGCGGTTTGTTAGCGGTGATGCTCAGATATTAGTGGCTACAACCGTGATAGAAGTAGGTGTCAATGTACCCAATGCAACCGTAATGCTGATAGAAAGTGCTGAGCGATTTGGTCTTTCACAATTACACCAGCTACGCGGACGCGTGGGCCGTGGTGGCGAGCAATCCTACTGCATACTACTCACGGGCACTAAGGTCTCCAACGAAAGCGCCCAACGCATGAAGATCATGACCACAACCAGCAATGGTTTCATTATTGCCGAAGAGGACCTTGCTATGCGTGGTCCGGGCGATTTATATGGTACCCGCCAAAGCGGAACATTGAAATTCAAGCTGGCGGACATAGTACAGGATTCTGCTATACTGGAACAAACCCGGCAGGCGGCGCAATTCGTCGTTTCAGAGGACCCTACCCTCACCTCACCCAAATATGCTGCCATAAGAAATATCCTGCTCAAACAAGCACAACAATCGCACTGGAGCAAAATAAGCTGATATGAAATCTCCCGTTTTGAACTACATTTTGAACCCGGCTTGGATCAACCGTAAGGGTCTGCATCGCAGCACCGGCATGACTTTTGGGGTTTTTAAGGCCGGAATTCCCAAAAATCCTATCTTTGCGCGGCTAAACAGGTTCTTTATTATATGATAAGTCGCAGGAACATTCGGGTGAAGGTGATGCAAACGCTGTATACCGTGGCCAGTACCGAGCCCAATGACCAGGAATTGAACAAGAAGACAGGTTCTAAATTGCTTGATGAGAAGCTAAATCACTCGCTCGACCTCTTTACAATATCCATACTGTACATTACCCGCGTTGCTCAATATGCTGAAATCGACGCAAGGCAACGTTCTTCTAAATACCTCCCTTCGCAGGAAGATCTGAATGTAAACACCAAAATTGCCGGTAACGAATTTTTGTGGCAGATACTGTCGAATCAGACCTTTACTGAAAAGATAAAAGAAGTCAAGATCGCTCATGCTATAGACGAGGAATGGGTGAAGAAGTTGTACCAGCAACTGGCAAAAACTCCCGAGTATAAAGAATACATAGCTGAGCAAAGCCGAGATCCTAAAAAGGAGAAAGCAATGATCCAGTTCATCTGGCAAAAGCAGATGCTGGAAAATGAGGCTGTCCAGGAAAACTTTGCTGAAGAACTGCCACATTGGGAGGACGATAAGGATATGACGGAGATGTTGATGGAGAACTTCTTCAAAAGCAGCCAGAAAATCAATTTCCTGAACCTGATATCAGCGGAAAAAAGAGAATATGCGCACAATCTGTTGCGTACCGTAATAGATAAGACGGACTATTGCATGGAGCTTATCAAACCTAAGCTGGTGAACTGGGATGCTGAGCGAGTGGCACTGATAGACCTGATATTGCTGCGCATGGGTGTTTGCGAAATGCTCTATTTTCCGACTATCCCTACTAAAGTGACTATCAATGAATTTATTGAGATCGCCAAATTGTACAGCACACCGCAGAGCGGTCAGTTTGTAAACGGCGTACTGGATAACATTCTGAAAGACCTGGAAAAAGAAAATCTTATCAATAAACAGGAACGTACACGTAAATCGTAAATTTGCCATCCGAATCTGTTATGAAAGGAAGACTTGTTATCGCAATAGCACTTACGGCTTTGATAGGTTGTAAAGAAGATACTTCGAAAGAAGACAATAAGGACCTGCTGACTACCGACCTGGTAACCAACCCGCGTTCGGCAGAAGGCATCGATACCGTAGCTTTCAATGCGCTGCCGACGATGGACTTTAAAGACACCGTACATAATTTTGGTACTATGCGCGAGGGAGAATCATCTACCTACGAATTTGAGTTCACCAATAACGGCAAAAGCCCACTAATCATCAGTAGC
>JAJNBR010000201.1 GCA_021156265.1 Flavipsychrobacter sp. | reverse complement strand
AGCATATGTGCCACGGCCGCACCTTTATCGTAAGTGAGCCTGCTGCTAAATATACGGTTCACGTCGGTAGTATCATCTACCAGCACAGTACCACCTGCTTGCATCATCACACGGTTAAACACATTAGTCCGGTATTCATTAGCAGCGGCCATACTGCGAAAGTGCTCGACATACAGCTGCTCGCAATAGGCTGCAAAACCTTCGCTCAGCCAAATGTCGGCCCAGCTGCCGTAAGTAACACTGTTGCCCCACCACTGGTGTCCCAGCTCATGCGCGATCAGCGTTGTGGTCAGGCTGCCGCCAAGGGTAGTCATGGTTTGATGTTCCATTCCACCGGGTAAGGGCTCGGCAACGCAATGCCCATACTTTTCTTTATCGAAAGGATAGCGGCCAAATATCTTTGAAAAATGATCGACAATGAGACCGGTAGTATCGAAGTTGGCTTTACGCAGAGGCGTCATCATGGCCAGCGAGTCGTACACATAGTTCTGGATGAGCATAGAGTCACCGCTGCCATCGGTATAGTGCATGTAATACGAATAGTCTGAATAAGGAGCCACCACAACAGAGATCAGGTAATAGTCGATGGGGTAATTGGTTTTCCATTCATAACGTTCTTTATTACCCGGCAATGGTGTAACGGCTTTGAGCAGGCCATTGCTGCCGGCCTTTAGGGTGTCATCAACAGTTATCCATATGTCGGCAGAATCGATCTTGTCTGTCAGGTCTTGCTTCGATGGCCACCAGTCCTCTGCCAGGTATGGATCGCTGAAGGTGTACATTAGCTTCGTTCCGGAAGGAGCGGTGACAGCATTCAACCCTTTATCAAAAAATCCGGAACCGGAAGGCGGCTGGCCATGGTAGAATACCTGCGCACTGAACACAGCGTTTTGCGGTAAGCTTGCAGGCAACGTAAACTTCCTTACCGAACCCGAACCCGTAGATTGTATGCTACTAACCGGGTACAGCTGGTTATTGAACCTGAACGAATCGATGGTTATGGTAGGATCGAGCTCGAATGCGTAAACAGGTAAGCTTGCAGCAATGACCTTCGCGGTAGTGATCACATTACCGCTGATCTGTGTTGTTGTGTTGCTAAGGCTTATATCGAATGCTACATGCTGCACATCATACCATTGCTCCTCGGGAGCAGCGACGGTCGTCTTCGCCATAGCTTTTTTGCCTGCCGCCGAACAGAGATGCTCTGCATGATCAAATGCCGACACCACGAAAGCACCGCAAAGCGCAAACAACAAAAACAGGATCCTCATGATTTAGCTTGTACTACAAATTTAACCAATATTCTGCTGACATAAAAAAAGCCCCGAAAAGGGGCTAATTAATGAGATTGTCATGACATACTATACTGCGATATCGTAGTTCTCTACAAGCTGCCGGTGTTCCGAACTGACGATCTGCAAAGCCATACTTTTTATCGACGGGAACAACATGTCGTACACACTCTTCCGGCTTTGAGGTACATCGGTTTCCTGCATGCCCAGTATATAAATAACTGACTCCGGTATTTCGAGCACTTCACAAACCTTTTTAATGGTTCGGTTGCTTGGTCTTTTAATTCCATTTTCGATCTGGGAAAGCGAAGTCTGGGAGATATTACATTTTTCTGCCAACTCGTACTGCGTGATGCCTAATTGTCGTCTGATAGACCTGATTGCGATACCAATGTTCATAGTTTCTTACTTTTAGTGTTGTTTTTCTTCGGGGTAATCAATCAGACTTGCCTTAATAGACAATGCGATTATTAAAACGGTTGGTAAAAAAAAGGGTGAAAAAAGTTAAAAACCCTAAAGCATTGTCACAGAAGACTCATGTATTTCAAGTAGTTAGCCCAGTTATAAGCAGTAATGAAACAGAACTTTACGAAACGGATATCTTTTGACGGAAAAATTGTACTTGCAGTTATCATACCTGAACACCGGCAAGACGGGATGTATTATGAAGTGAATGTAAAAACCTATCCACGCTTTTATGTGACGATGTCACCTATTGGCAGATACGATATCATACCTGAGGCAGGGATTCATATCCCTTACGAACTAATTTTAGCTGTAAGTGATGCAATAGAGGAAAATGCGCGGCGTTAATCTGCAGCCACCCACGCTACATGCATAGAATACTTTTCGCCTTTTTTGTGACGATACAACACTGCATAAGTATTTGTCTTGTCATCAAAGTCTGAACTACTTGGATATATATGCTTGTATTCGCCGGGTATCGGTTGTCCCAGCAGGTAGCTTTTTGTTATCTCCTTCCTCTTATTCAGCTTATAGTAAGCTGCGTTGGTAAATTCAACATTGTAGATCGAGTCCTTTTGCTCCACAAGTTTCAGGTTAAAGTTCTTTTCCACCTCATTGAACGCAACATAGAAATTGCTTTTGGTATTAAAACACCATTTATGCGGTAAACCTCCTTCGCTGGTTGCGCCAAAAACACCGGGGTAATCGTTTTTAAATGTAAGCCTTGAAACAGGCACAGCTATACCAAACAATTCATTCCCTTTATCATCCACTTGACTAAATGCAATGTTCTTCCTAAAGCCGGTTACTTCGTTCATTCCAATGTTGGCTACATGCTTTGTATACCCGTCAATAATGAACGTTGTAAGTCCATACTGGTTAGTATGCATATCAATAACTGAACCGGAAAAAAACTGGTTAGTATCTATTTGGCTTACAAGATAGTTTCTCACTTTGTTATTAGTCAACTTTGTAAAGCTCAACGAAGTCGCTGCTTCATCCATTGTCATCAGCAAGTCCTCTGACAGGTTAACCGTTGAAATTCCCTTTGCATTTTTAACATCGTCAAAAAAATGAAGTGTGACCAATATATTTATGGAACTGGTAAAAGCATTGTACGTGGATGCCAAATCAAGCCCCGACACCTGAGGCAGCCGCACTTTTTTATAGACAAACTCCTGGCCGTTAAAAGGCAGATAACATAACACCATTTGCCTGTCCACTTCCGTAGGGTATTTAATAATTTTCGATACAATAACGCTTGCAAAAAGATGACCAGTCTTATCGATACCCGCTTCAGTAAGTACAACGTCGTCATATCCTTTTTGATCAATCACTATCGGAACGGTTCTCTCAACTTCGTGCTTAACTGTGTATACAGTTAGCGACATTTCCTTTTCAACAAACCCCTTTTTTTCTTTTAAACTCACGATGTAATAACGATCATCCATATCGGACTGTAATACTGCCGTGTGCGTTGGTTTGGTAAAGCTCTCCGACCTTACCAGCTTTTCTTCGCTAATCAGCTTGCCGGTCGTGGAGTTAAACCTTAGGCGCACGAGGGTTTGGCGGTTATCTATATCTTGTTCAACAAACAAAACAGCCTCTTCGTCTACCGTAAATAGTCTCTTTAATTTCGAGGCATTCAAAATATTGATGTCAATGATTTTACAAAGTTCTTTATTGGACGCTATTTCCTTGTGTTGCTGATCAAATACTTTCACGACAATACCCTTCCTGTTTTCAAAGTGAAACAGCATTGTATTACCATTCTTCAGCTGCAACAGACGATCGAAACCAGCCTGGGATATTTCGATAGGTTCACTAACTGAACACTTTAAATCCTGAGCAATAGCTCTTGAACACGAGAACAGAACCAATAAATAGAACAGAAATTTCATTGAGTATAGGTTTGCTGCCCAAAATACTAAATCAACTCCGAGAGCGCAATATTCCTAAAAAGTGAGAGCCGCTCTTGCGAGCGGCTCTTACAAAAGCAAATCCAGATATTAGGCAGTGGCTTCCATATATGCCTCTACAGGTTCACAGGTGCATATCAGGTTGCGGTCGCCGTAAGTATTGTTTACGCGGGCAACGCTTGGCCAGAATTTATTTGCCTTTACCCACTCCAGCGGGAAAGCCGCTTGTGTACGGGTGTATTTGTGGTTCCACTCCTCGGTGATAATAGCAAACTGAGTGTGCGGCGCCATCTTCATTACGTTGTCCTGTTTGTCGGCTTTGCCTTCTTCAATAGCACGAATTTCTTCACGGATACTCAATAACGCATCGCAGAAACGATCGAGTTCAGCTTTATCCTCGCTTTCCGTAGGCTCGATCATGATCGTGCCAGGTACAGGGAAGCTCATCGTAGGAGCGTGGAAACCATAGTCCATTAAACGCTTGGCCACATCTTCCGCTTCAATCTCTGCTGTCTTTTTGAACGGACGCAGGTCAACGATGAATTCATGTGCGCAGGTACCACCGCTACCTGTGTACAGGATATCGTAATCTTCTTTCAACCTAGCACGCATATAATTAGCATTCAGTATCGCATTTTCTGTAGCCAGGCGTACGCCATCAGGACCCAGCATACGGATGTATGCATAGGATATCAGCAGGATGCTAGCTGACCCGTAGGGGGCTGCTGATACAGCATTGCTTGCATCGCCATTCGTTTCAGTTACGTGCGACGGCAGGAACGGCGCCAGGTGTTTCTTTACGCAGATAGGGCCCATACCGGGACCGCCACCACCGTGAGGGATTGCGAATGTCTTATGCAGGTTCAGGTGGCAAACGTCAGCACCAATAAGACCTGGAGCAGTGAGACCAACCTGCGCGTTCATGTTCGCACCATCCATATACACCTGTCCGCCGTGCTGGTGAACGATGTTGGTGATGTCCTTGATAGTTTCTTCGTAAACACCGTAAGTAGAAGGATATGTCACCATGATACCGGCCAGGTTGGCGGCGTGTTGTTCCGCCTTGGCTTTCAGGTCGGTGATGTCGATATAACCATTCTCCAGCGCCTTTACCACTACTACTTTGTAACCAACCATTACTGCAGAAGCAGGATTGGTACCGTGTGCAGATATAGGTATCAGCATTACGTTACGGTGAGCTTCGTTACGGCTCTCGTGATAGCCACGGATAGCGAGCAGACCAGCGTATTCACCTTGTGCACCGCTGTTAGGTTGCAGGCTACACGCGTCAAATGCAGTGATCTCGCAGAGATATTGAGAAAGTTCTTTTACTATTTGCAGGTAACCACCGGCCTGATCTTTCGGAACGAACGGATGCATCTTGCTCCAGTGTGCCCAGCTCAGCGGCATCATTTCGCTCGCTGCATTCAGCTTCATTGTGCACGAACCCAGGGAAATCATACTGGTATTCAAACTGAGGTCTTTGTTCTCCAGCATTTTTATATAACGCATCATCTGCGTTTCGCTATGATGACTATTGAACACCTGTTGTTGCAGAAATGGCGAGGTACGTGTAAGTGCAGTGCCTATGTTACTCAGCACCTGGTTATCCTGGATGCTGAGTAATACAGGCTCATTATTGTCGACAAATACGTTAACGATATCAGCAATGTCCGATATAGTCGTTGTCTCATCAAGTGCGATCCCGATCAGAGTATTATCTTCGAAATACCTGAAGTTGATCTGCGACGCTTCTGCTTTTACTTTTATTGCAACTGCATCCTTCACCCTAACAACAATGGTGTCGAAGAAAGAATCAGACACTAATGAGTAACCATGCTCCGCCAGCTTTTCAGACAGTGTCTGTGCTAGTAGTGCGACACGCTTACCGATATTCTTCAGCCCATCTGGGCCATGGAATACTGCATACATAGCTGCCATATTAGCCAACAGTGCTTGTGCAGTACAAATGTTTGAAGTTGCTTTTTCGCGTTTGATGTGCTGCTCG
>JAJNBR010000014.1 GCA_021156265.1 Flavipsychrobacter sp. | reverse complement strand
GCGCCATATCTGAATATCGTATAGACCCGATCTGCTGCAACAGGTCTTGCCGCAGCCTCACGAGTGGGATTATAGGTGGTAATTGGACGGCGTTTGGTGTAGTTCCACGTCCACTCGGGGAGTAGTTTAGCCAGTCCTTTTATGCGTGTACGGGCACCCATTACAAAATTTATCGATTACCATATAAAACTAGGCGTCCCCCTTGTATATACCAAGCGTATTGTTAACTAACTCAGATTTTTGTAACTATGCGCACACAATTTCCCAGATATGAAAAAAATATTTTTAGCAGTAGTTAGTTTGTGCCTGGCTACCACCCTGTTTGCTCAAAAAAGGAACGAAGACAAAATAGTTATCGAGACGGAGTACGGTAAAATAGTGCTTGCACTATATGAGAATACACCCAAGCACCGTGATAACATGTTCAAACTTGTAAAGGAGAAATTTTATGATAGTACACTATTTCACCGCGTGATCCCAAACTTCGTAATACAGGGCGGCGACCCTGATTCTAAAAGAGCCACTCCCGGACAAGCACTTGGAGAAGGCGACCTTGGGTATAAAGTACCCGCTGAAATAAACAGCGTAAACTATCACCAACGCGGCGCGTTGGGTATGGCCCGCGATAACAATCCGGAGAAAGCTTCTTCTGCGTGCCAGTTCTATATCGTGGTAGGCAAGAAATACTCTGATGAAGAATTGAACAATATCTCTAAAAAGACGGGCCGTAACTTTACCCCGGTGCAGCGGAACATGTATAAAAACAAAGGCGGTACCCCTCACCTGGATGGCAACTACACGGTATTTGGTGTTGTAGAGGAAGGAATGGAAATAGTTGATCGCATAGCCGCCGAAACGCGCAACACCATGGACAGACCTGATAAAGACATCAAGATGGACAAAGTGCGGATCAAAAAGAAAAAGAAGTTTTTGCTGTTCTAGTAAAAAACCTTGAGTGATGCCGGATATGAAGCGATTAAAGAATTTATTGGATGAAAAAGTAAGGCTGTACAATCAGCCTTCTTTTATTATTAAGGATCCTGTATCTATACCACACCGTTTTAGTAAAAAGCAAGACATTGAAATATCAGGACTTTTCGCTGCTGTTTTGGCTTGGGGTAACCGCACCTCCATCATCAACAATTGCTCGAAATTAATGGCATGGATGGATGATGCGCCGTATGAATTCATACTCGATCACAAGGATACCGACTTGAAAAAATTCCTGAGTTTCGCTCACAGGACATTCAATGCTACAGACCTGCTCTATTTTATAGAGTTCCTTCAATACCACTATCGGCAACACAGGTCGCTGGAAGATGCATTTGTACCGGCGAAGGCGTATGCAGAAGGCACCGTTGAGCAAGCCTTGGTTCATTTCCACAATTATTTCTTTTCTATCGAACATCCCGAGCGCACAAGAAAACACATTTCTACCCCAGCAGGGAAGTCCGCATGCAAGCGCATCAACATGTACTTGCGCTGGATGGTCCGTAAAGACAACGCAGGTGTTGATTTTGGTATCTGGAAAAAGATAAAACCCAGCCAACTGATCTGCCCGCTCGATGTGCATGTAGCAAGGGTCGCCCAAAGGCTGGAGTTGTTGGAAAATGATAAGTCAAACTGGAGCAACGCACTTCAACTCACTTATCAACTCCGCGAACTCAACCCCGACGACCCTGCTGTGTATGATTATGCATTATTTGGCCTGGGCATGGCCGAACGCTTTTAAGCGAACGCCAGCTCTTCTTTTTGCTTTGCTACTCTCTCCGGGAGCTTATCTACAAACGCAGCCGGCAAGAGTATCAACGACGCGTTTTTCTTTTTCCACCAGTTAGTATCAAGAAGTTGTGAAAAATGGATGATGCCCACCACGCTACACCTTTTGTCGTTGCTGCTCCATTCCTCGATACGCTCGAAACGCTCATGAGGTACGTGAAACAAACCGTCGAAGCTTACATATACGCGGAGATAGAAATCAGTTGTCAATTTTGTTTTTTGCGTACGCAGTTTTTTGTATTCGTATCTATAGTCGTAACGCAATGCAGATATATCACTCAACACTGCTGAAGCTGTAGGGAAACTACCTGCACCTTTTCCATAAAAGAACTGTTTATCAGCAAAACCGCTTTCAATGACCACACCATTGTATTCATTGCTGACACCATGCAGCTGACAGCCTTGGTCGACAAATTGTGGCAATACGAAAGCTGCTATATCTCCATTCAGTTGTTTACGTGCTTGTGCTACCAGTTTTATCTTATATCCTTTCTCCTTAGCAAATATTGCATCATGATCCTGCAGCTGCTGTATACCAGTGTGAACAATGGCGGATGGATGCTCTATTAGTCCATAGGCATGCGCCAGGAGAATTGAAAGCTTATTGACGGCATCTGTTCCTTCAACGTCCAGTGTTGGGTCGCTCTCTGCAAACCCTTCAATCTGTGCCTGTAACAAGGCTTGTTGGAAGTCAAGCTTGTCTTCTGCTATGCGCGTTAGAATATAGTTGGTTGAGCCGTTGACAATGCCGGTAATACCAGCCAGCAAGTCGTTATCATAATATTCTTCCAGGTTGCGTATAACCGGGATGCTGGCGCAGCAAGCAGCCTCATAGAGGAATGGGACATTGTGCTTTTGCTGCAATGCCAGCAACTCAGGCAAATGTTCTGCTATCAGTTTCTTATTGGCACTCACTACTGCTTTACCGGCTTTCAATGCAGTAGTTACAATATAGTATGCTGCCTCAGCATCATCTATCAGCTCTACGATCACGCTGATGTTTTCATCCTCCAGCAGCAGTTTTGCATTGGTGGTGAACAGCTCTATAGGGGCTTCACGTTTCTTTTCGGGGTGCTTGATACAAACCTTGCTAATCTGTGCATTTAATGAAGGCGTTTGCTGCAAGACCTTATATAGTCCTGACCCTACTACGCCAAAGCCAAAAAGGCCAATGTTCAGTTGTTTTTGTTGAATAGACATGTTTCTTGTGTTTTGTTTAAACAGTTTTGTAAAAAAATGTTTGTTAGAGGGCTGTTGCCACTTCAGCAGCAACAGTTGCTTTTTGGAATGCTTGTTCGATGTCTTTAACGAGATCCTCTACTTCTTCAAGTCCCACACTCAGCCTGATCAGGCTGTCTGCCACACCTGCGCTCCTCCGCTTTTCAGCGGGTATCGACTTATGCGTCATAGTTGCAGGATGACAAAGCAAGCTTTTTACGCCGCCCAGGCTTTCAGCCAGCTTGAAGTATTTGGTGGTACACACCACATTTTTAGCTGCGTCTTCAGTATCATTCTTCAGTGTAAATGACACTATGCCGCCAAAAGCAGACTGCTGCTTAGCCGCTACTTCATGATTAGGATGAGATTTCAGGCCCGGGTAGAATACTCTGTCGACGGCTGGATGCTGTTCCAGGTATTCGGCCACAACCTGAGCATTGATGCAATGCTGTTTTACACGAAGCCCGAGTGTTTCGAGGCCGCGTATCACCAGCCAGCTATCATGCGGCGCCAGAATAGCACCGCTGGCATTTTGAATGAATTTGATCTGCTCACCAATCTCTTCTGAAGCCGACACAACCAGGCCTGCAATAAGGTCACTGTGACCACCAAGATATTTGGTTGCGCTATGCACTACAATATCGGCTCCCAGTTCTATTGGCCTCTGAAGTGCAGGCGAAGCGAATGTATTGTCGACGCAAAGCAAAATGTTGTGTTGCCTGGCAATTTTTGCGATAGCTTCTATATCGCTGATCTTAAGTGTGGGATTGGTAGGAGACTCGAGCCAAATAAGTTTTGTGTTTGGCGTAATAGCGTCAATTATGTTCACTACATCTGTGGTGTCGGTATAGTTCACCTTGATGCCAAACTTGGCGTAAATGTGGGTGAACAGACGGAAGGCACCGCCGTAAATATCGTCAACGGCCAGTATCTCGTCGCCCGACTTCAGCAATTTTACCACTGCATCTATAGCCGCCAAT
This sequence comes from Flavipsychrobacter sp., assembly GCA_021156265.1. Classification (GTDB taxonomy): domain Bacteria; phylum Bacteroidota; class Bacteroidia; order Chitinophagales; family Chitinophagaceae; genus Polluticoccus. Next base: position 19,822 of record JAJNBR010000014.1, on the reverse strand, counting down.
CCACTCGCAAAAGCAGAACCGCACTTGCCATTTTCCAATTGCGCGATGATCGTTTCCAGCGTCTCGCGGGTGGGGTTGTTGCTACGGGCATAGTCATAGCCCTTGTTCACCCCGGGTGCTTCCTGCACATAGGTGGATGTCTGGTAGATAGGTACGGAGATAGAACCAGTAAGCGGATCGACCGGGATGCTGTGGATGAGTGTTGTTGCGTTGCTCATTATTCTTTGGTTTTTGTTAGTGACAAATGAATTTTTCATACGGACACTTACCAAAGAATTTTACCGGAGACGCTCTTTACTGCTATACGCAATAAAAAAGCTCCTCCGATAAATCAGAAGAGCTCAAGTTATGTCGGGGCATTACGCCGTTTCGGTTTAACTATTGCATCTGACTTATCTACCCCGCATTTGCGGGATGGAATTAGCACCAGCTCCCAGCTTTCGCTGAGGAGGTTGCTAAGGCTTCATCGGGCCATTACCCTCTGCCTTTCTTGATAAGCGACGTTTTAAAAGAACTGTCGCAAAGATAGATTCACAAAATCTACTTTTCCAAATAATTTTTTTCAAACTGGTTTCAAGGCCCTTAAACGTAGCTTTAATAGGCTTATAATGCATTTTCAAGTAAATTGCACCCCCCATTTGTCCGTAGTTCATGGATCTAGCTGAAGGCAAAAAAATTTATTTCGCATCCGATTTCCACCTGGGCATCCCGGACAAGGCAACCAGCCTCGCTCGCGAGAGACGTTTGTGTAACTGGCTTGATGAAATACAAAAAGATGCCCAACAACTCTATCTGGTAGGTGACATTTTCGATGTATGGTTTGAGTACAAAAATGTAGTACCCAAAGGTTATACACGGTTCCTTGGCAAGCTGGCTGAACTCAGTGACAGCGGCCTGCATATCGAAGCCTTTACCGGCAACCACGACCTGTGGATGCGCGGTTACTTTGAAGAAGAGCTGAATATTCCGGTTCATCACGAACCGATAGAACGCGAGTTCAACGGTAAAAAGTTTTTCATTGCGCATGGTGATGGTTTAGGCCCCGGCGATCATGGCTATAAAATACTGAAGACTGTACTTCGTAATCCTGTGGCACAATGGCTTTATCGCAGATTACACCCGGATACGGGTGTCGGCATGGCAGGTTGGTTCAGCAGACTAGGTCCTAAACATTCGGTAGAAGAAAAACCATTTCTGGGTCCGGATAAAGAATGGTTGGTGCAGTTTGCAACGGATAAGTTGAAAGAAGAGCATATCGATTATTTTATTTTTGGCCACAGGCATATTGCTATTGAATACCCGCTACCTCAAAACAGTCTCTATATAAACCTTGGCGACTGGATACGCTACGACAGCTATGCAGTTTTTGACGGCGAAGAATTAAAACTCCAATATTATAAAGGAAACTGATCCTGTATGGAACGGACTTTAGTAATGATCAGGCATGCAAAATCTAGCTGGGCAAACCCACTGCAAAGTGATTTTGAACGGCCTTTGAACGACCGCGGCGAGCATGATGCACCTATGATGGGTGAGCGCCTGAAAAAAAACAAATTAATACCAGATCTTATCATTGCCAGCACGGCCAAGCGCGCCAAGCAAACAGCCAAAAAGATCGCTAAGGAGGTAGGTTACGACCATGATAAGATAGTGTGGAACGAGACCCTGTACCATTGCATACCTTCGGTGTTTGAAGAAGTGCTGTACGAGGTTGACGATAACACTAAAACGGTTTTCATTGTGGGTCACAACCCTGGAATTACGGACTTTGTCAATCACTTGTCTTCAAAGTTTAAGACCGATATTATGCCTACCTGCGGCATCGTAGCCTGTAAGTTCGATGCACAGCAATGGAATGAGTTTAACGGCGCCGACAAAAAAGTGTTTTTATTCGATTATCCTAAGAAAGAAATATGACCCCAGTAAAATCATCGGCCCAGACTATTAGCACGTTAGAAAAATTATTTGAAGATCATTTTGGTTTCGAACCGGAAAAGGTGGACCTGTTGCCTGTTTCCGGTTCAGACAGGCGTTATTTCCGTTTGAGCGGAGGCTCAAAGACTGCGATCGGAACCTATAATGCCAATACGGCCGAAAATAATACCTATTTCTATTTCACTGAGCTTTTCCGTAAACATGAGATCCATGTGCCGGAAGTATTCAAGATAAGCAAAGATCGCAAGACCTATCTTCAACAAGACCTCGGAACGACGTCCCTTTTCGATGTACTGATGAAAGAAGGTCTGACTGACGAAGTACGCAAGCATTATCATCAGGCGTTGGAGCAGCTGGCAAAACTTCAATGGGTGGCCGGCCGTGAGGCAGATTTCTACCAATGCTTTGCTACCCGCCAGTTTGATGAGAAAGCCATTATGGGCGACTTGCTCTATTTCAAATACTACTTTGCCGATCTGCAGGGGGTTCATTATGACAAGGCAACGCTGATGTCGGAGATGGAGCAAATGAGCAGGGAGCTTGGTCGCATTCAGCCACAAATGCTGATGTACCGCGACTTCCAAAGCAGGAACGTTATGTTGCACGACGGCAAGGTATTCTTCATCGACTTTCAGGGGGCTATGCAAGGTCCTCCTCAATACGATATTGCTTCGTTACTCTGGCAGGCCAAAGCTCAGCTGCCCGATGCCTGGAAAGAAGATCTGCTGAATGGTTATATAGCCAGCCTGAACAACTTACACGTTTCAAGAGTTGAAGAGATACACTTTCGCAAAGGCTATCTGCAATTTGTATTACTGCGGTTGCTTCAGGTATTGGGAGCTTATGGCTTTCGCGGTTTGCTGCAAAACAAATCTCATTTTGTGAGCAGCATTGGCCCGGCGCTGAAAAGCTTGTCCAACTTTATGGCAGATAACCCGCAGGCTCCTGCCTATCCCGAAATGCGTTCGCTACTGGAGCGTTTGTCGTCGCCTGCAATGCAATCAAAATACAGCAAGCCACCTCGCGCTGAGAACGCTCCGCTAGAAGTACAGGTATATAGTTTTTCTTATAAAAACGGTATCCCCAAAGACAAATCCAGCCATGGCGGCGGGTTTGTGTTCGATTGCCGCGGCATTTTAAACCCAGGCCGTTTTGCAGCTTACAAGCATAACACAGGTCATGATGAAAATGTACGCCAATTTCTGGAGCACGAGACCAACATGCCTCAGTTCCTGCAGCATGCTTATGGGCTAGTGTCGTACAATGTAGACGATTATCTGTCGAGGGGATTTGAACATTTGAGCATCGGTTTCGGCTGCACCGGTGGGCAACATCGTTCGGTGTATGCAGCCGAGCAAATGGCGTCGTATCTAAGTAACAAGTACAACATCCCCGTTACTGTTGCTCACCTCAATGAACAAAAATGGGTATTAACCTCTGAAAAAAACACAACGCAACAATAATAAAATAACCCCGGCGCTTGCCGGGGTTATTTATTTCAAATCAATTATTATTTAGTCTCTGTGTCTGCCGCTTTGCGTGGATTACGATCCAGTACTTCGTCTACCATTCCGTATTCTTTAGCCTCCGGTGCGGTCATCCAGTAGTCGCGGTCGCTGTCCTTTTCTACCTTGCTGAATTTTTGGCCAGAGTGCGTTGCAATGATCTCATACAGTTCTTTCTTCAATTTAGCGATCTCGCGGGCAGTGATTTCGATATCGCTCGCCTGGCCTTCTGCACCACCCAATGGCTGGTGTATCATGATGCGGCTATGCTTGAGCGCTGTACGCTTGCCTTTTGTACCTGCGCACATTAGCACGGCAGCCATCGAGGCACCGATACCCGTACAGATGGTAGATACATCCGGGTTGATGATCTGCATGGTATCGTAGATACCCAAGCCTGCGTAAACGCTGCCGCCTGGACTGTTGATGTACATCTGTACGTCCCTGTTGCGGTCTGTACTTTCCAGGAATAACAATTGTGCGGTAACAATGTTAGCTACATAGTCGTTAATTGCTTCACCCAAAAAGATGATACGGTCCATCATCAGGCGAGAGAACACGTCCATAGAAGCAACGTTCAACGGGCGCTCTTCGATGATGTACGGAGTGAGCCCCCGTGGAACACGGATCATTGAAGAACTATAGTTGTGTAGTGTGGCACTACTGATGCCATGATGTTTAGTGGCATATTTGTAAAATTCGTTTGAATTCATAAGTCGTATTTTTGATATCCAGGTTTTAAGAGGGTAAAACAATTTTTAAACCACAATAAATATAGTGCCATAACGGCATATAAAACTATCGATCCTTTCAATGCTAACAACGAAATGTAGCAAAACGTCATACTGTATCGGTTTTTCGGTTTATATTTTAGAAATCAATCAGTAAGAATTCTTCATTAGTGCAGACTTTTGCTTTATGCAACTAACGCTACAACTTGACATACCGCAGCTTCCGCAGCCAATCACTTATCAGGACGGCATCCTGCTGACAGGCTCCTGTTTTACGGAAAACATGTCAGAACGTCTGGCGCTGCATAAGTTCCGGGTGTTATCCAATCCCAACGGTATCCTGTTCAACCCGCTGAGTGTAGCACAAAGCCTTGACAGCTATATAGATAACAAGCCGTACACCGAAAATGACCTTTTCCTGCTCAACGACCTCTGGAACAGCTGGGATCATCACACCCGCTTTTCGGATATTGATCAGCAGGCAGCGCTTGACCGTATCAATAACTCGCAACAACAAGCCTCCGATTTCATAAAGACGGCGGGCTGGGTGATGATCACGCTAGGCTCTTCCTTCCAATATTACCTGAAGGAAAACGGCAAGCATGTAGCCAACAACCACCGTGCGCCTGCGCAATGGTTTGAAAAAAAACTGCTCGACATACACAGCATCACCGATGCCTTGGGCAACACACTGCAAAAACTCATCGCCGTCAATCCGACCGTGAAAGTCCTGTTCACCATAAGTCCAGTCCGACATATCCGCGATGGCGTTATCGACAACAACCGCAGCAAAGCAAGGCTGATAGAAGCCGTGCACCACCTCTGCTCCGAGTTTCCTCAAGCCCATTACTTCCCGGCCTACGAGCTGATCATCGATATTCTTCGCGACTACCGGTACTACGATATCGACTTTGTGCATCCCAACTACCTGGCTACTTCTTTTGTGTGGGAGCAGTTTGTCAACAGTTGCATCGACCTGGATGCAAGGCACGTGATGAAAGAGGTACAAGACATTGCTACGGCCCGTTCGCACCGTCCCCGCTTCCCGGAAACCGAAGGGCATCGCCGGTTTCTGGCCTCGTATGCCCAGAAGGTAAGGACCCTTACTGAACATCATCCTTACCTCGACTTTTCGGGCGAACTGGCCTATTTTTCAGCAGAAAACACATAAGCCAAAAGACATATAGCACAAATTGAGCTGCATAGGATTTTATATTCCTGTCCGTTCCAATTTACATACCTTTGCACTTCATTTTTTTCCATTCATGGATCGTAATTCCGTCATAGGCTTTGGCCTGTTAATATTACTGCTGATAGGATATGTTGTGTACAACCAGCAGTCGCAAAATGCTTACCTCGAACAAAAACATGCAGATTCGGTCGCTTATGCCAAAGCGCATCCAAAGCCGCTGGTTGATTCTTCGAAACTGGTGGCCCAGGCACAGCCAGCTGCTGATACGCTGAACGACTCACTGAGCAACGCATTGCCTCCTGCTTACAAAGGCCAGGCGCAAACCGTAAAGCTGGAGAACAAACACCTGTCGGTTGAATTCACGACCAAAGGTGCGCATCCTGTCAGCGCCAGGTTGACTGAATACAAGACCTCACAAGGCGGACCATTATACCTGTTCAATGGTGCCGGCAACCAGTTATCAGCTGTTCTTCCAATCAACAATGACGCAGTTGCTACATCTGACCTGTTTTATACACCCAGCGAGCGCACTGAACCTGATGGCAGCAAAACCATCCAATTCTCTGCCGACCTTGGCGGCGGCCAGCAGGTAAACATCCTGTACTCGCTGCCTGCTGAAGGCTACATGATGAAAGGCAGCATCCAGCTGGCTGGCATGCAGGCACAGAGCTTGCCGATGATATGGCAGACACAGACTTTGCACAGCGAACACAGCCTGGAAACAGAACGCCTGAATGCCCAAGTGTACTACCACCAGAAAAACGATAAACACGACTACTTCACCATCAACAACCAGGAAAAGATAGAAGTCGACGAACCCGCTCATTGGGTAGGCCTGCGTATGCAGTACTTCGCTACGGCGCTGATAGCTGATGATGCCTTCAACAAGGCTGATATATCAAGTACTACCAATGTCAATGATTCAAACACTGTAGCAAAGAACCGGACCGCACTGGATGCTAAAACAACCAATAACCAGGTAAGCTTCCGCTGGTACATCGGCCCGAATCACTACAGCACATTGCGCGATTATAAGATCGGTCTCGATGAAATGGTGCCCTTGGGTTATGGTGTGATGGCATTTGTGAAATATATCAACAAATGGCTCATTATCCCCATCTTCAACGTACTTAGCGGATTTATCAGCAACTACGGTGTGATTATCATGCTGATGACCATCATCATCAGGCTGATACTGTCGTTCTTCACTTATAAGAGCTACCTCTCTGCTGCCAAGATGCGCGTGCTGAAACCGGAAATAGACGAGCTGCGTGCGAAGCATGGTGAAGACCAGCAAAAGTTCAGCATGGAGCAAATGAAGCTCTTTCGCACGGCTGGTGTAAATCCGCTGGGTGGCTGCCTCCCAACACTGTTCCAGCTTCCGATACTGTTCGCGATGTATTACTTCTTCCCAACCTCTATCGAACTGAGGCAGCAGCCTTTCCTATGGGCGAACGACCTTTCGACTTATGACAGCATTGCCACTTTACCTTTCAACATACCTTTTTATGGTGATCACGTCAGCCTGTTCACCCTGTTGATGACGGCATCGAGCCTGTTCCTGGCGCTGTACAATCGCAACATGACGCAGGATCCGAATAACCCGATGCTGAAGTATATGCCTTACATCTTCCCGTTCATGCTGATCGGCGTGTTCAACAAGATGGCGGCGGCCCTGACGTTCTACTACTTCTTCTCCAACATGATCAGCATCGCCCAACAGTTCATTATACAGAAATACATCATCAACGAAAAGGCTATACACGCCCAGATACAAGAGAATAAGAACAAACCGGCTACGCCATCGAAATGGCAGCAGCGCCTGGAACAAATGCAGAAAGGACAAATGGAACGCATGAAGCAACAGCCGAAGAAAAAATAAGCCTTTCGATTTTAAAGACTTTTTAATGCAACCCGCGCCCAGTGCGCGGGTTTCTTTTTTGGTAACAAGCGGCTTTTACAATGTCACTTGCGTGTTTTCCCCTTATGTGCTGATTATTAAGTTGTTAAACGGTGCTGATGCTACCAAATGTTTACCGTGCTGCAGGTTTAACGACGGTATCAGAAACGAGTGTTTGTTACAAAAACGTCATTCCTAACAAAAATTTGACATGCTTTCGGTGATGGGGTGATTATTATTTTCAAAACAATATCTAATTTTCCGGCTCAACCTATAAACTACTACAAATATACATAATTTTAGCCATTTACTTAAGTCCTCCTATGCCAGCAGATTATTCCCATGTATCCCCTAGCGAAGCCATATCCATACAAAAAGAGATCAGGAGCCAGGTAAACCTGGTGCCGCTCGACCGCGAGATAACTATGATAGCGGGCGCTGACATCTCTTTTAATAAGTATTCGGATACGGTATACGCAGGGATCATTGTCCTGAGCTACCCAGATCTTGAAGTGATCGAAAGCGCTTCAACGGTAGCCACCACTCCATTCCCGTATGTACCGGGGTTGCTCGCTTTTCGCGAGGTGCCGGCATTGCAAGAGGTATGGCAGCAACTCAAGCAAAAACCGGATGTCCTGATTCTGGACGGCCATGGCATTGCCCACCCGCGTCGGGTCGGCGTCGCGTCACACTTCGGCATCCTGGAAGGAGTAGCCACTATCGGTTGCGCGAAAAGTCTGCTTGCCGGGAGCTTTGAGATGCCGGCTAATATGCCCTTTTCAACCTCGCCCATGGTGCACAGGGAAGAAACGATCGGTACAGCTTTGCGCACCAAAATAAACTGCAAGCCTGTGTTCGTGTCGCCCGGCCACTTGATCACATTGACCGAGAGCGTGGACATTGTGAAAAAATGCACGCGCAAATACCGGATACCCGAGCCAACCCGCCTGGCTCATTTGCTTGTCAATAAGGTTAGGAAAGCGCACAAATAAAATTTTTCTTAATTACGAATGTCGTATATTAGCTAATTACATTTGACCAAACGATTTCGTTTCAATAGGGGTAAAAAGTTCTTTTTGCTTTCGCGCAAAGGAACATGAAATGAAAAAAAGGCCCTGCATTCATGCAGGGCCTTACGTTTTGCTTTCGCCAGGTTTATGCTGTAACCGAAACGCCGTCTTCGATATCTTTATAACGTTTCACTTGCTCAAGCGCATCCGGCACTACATCGCTTATCACTACGATAAATGAATCTTTCTGCGCGTTGGCGATCGCATGATCGATGGCCTCTGCTTCCTTACGGAATATCGTCACCTTTTTTGCGGGGTCAATATTTTTGATGCCCTGGGTCATGAGCGCTATCATATCTTCTTCAGTCCGCCCACGCAGGTTCTTATCCTGCCTGATGATGATCTCATCAAATATTCTGGCCGACTCTTCGCCCACGGCAATGATATCTTCATCCCTGCGGTCACCTACAGCAGCAACGATACCCACTTTGAGCGGTGCATTGATACTGTGTACGAATTTTCCGATCGCTTTTATTCCATGCGTATTATGGGCGTAATCGAGCATGATGGTGAAGTTGCGGAAATGGAACATATTCATTCTGCCCGGTGTCATAGCCGGTGATGGCACAAATGTTTGCAAGGCTAAACGAATATCCTCGGTTTTGAAATCGCGCACGTAGACAGCCAGGACAGCCGCAAGTACATTCGCGATATTGAACTCTGCCTTGCCCGAAAAGGTAAGCGGTATATTCGTCACCTTCTCTACCCTTATTTTCCATTCTCCTTTCAGAATAGTGACGAAACCCTTTTCGTACACCGCGGCAAGGCCGCCTTTGCTGCAATGCTCTTTTATTCGCGGATTGTCTTCCGACAAGGAAAAGAACGCAACCTTGCAGTCAACCTCTTTATGCATCGCATATACCAGGTCGTCGTCTGCATTCAGTACCACGTAACCTTCGGGAAAAACAGTATGCGTCGCGACCGCTTTTACCCTGGCCAGTTTCTGGATCGTATCGATACCCTGCAATCCTAAATGGTCTTCGGCCACATTGGTAACAACGGCCACATCGCAATTGTGAAAGCCAAGTCCGGCGCGCAGTATACCGCCACGTGCACATTCCAGCACGGCAAAATCGACAGTAGGGTCGCGCAATACAAATTCGGCAGAAACGGGACCGGTGCAATCTCCTTTCACCATCATCTGGTTTTGAATATATACGCCATCTGTAGTAGTGTAGCCGACCTTGTGCCCCATCTGTTTTACTATATGCGCAATGAGCCTTGTTGTGGTTGTTTTGCCATTGGTGCCCGAAACTGCGATAATGGGTATGCGCGCAGTAGTACCTGGCGGGTATAGCATATCGATCACCGGTTCTGCAACATTGCGCGGCAATCCCTCAGTAGGGTCGAGGTGCATGCGGAAACCCGGCGCTGCGTTCACTTCAAGAATGGCGCCTCCATTTTCGGTGATCGGTACACTGAGGCTATCGGCCATAATGTCGATGCCACAGATATCGAGCCCGATGATGCGCGCGATGCGCTCAGCCATGAATACATTATTGGGGTGCACATAATCGGTAACGTCGGTGGCCGTACCGCCCGTGCTCAGGTTGGCCGTAGGTTTCAGCCATAGCTCCTCTCCGTCTGCTATCACTGTGTCAAGGGTATACTCCTTCTTGCCAAGCATGTCCATTGTGAAATCGTCTACCTTGATGGAGGTAAGCACTTTCTCATGCCCGTAACCGCGTCGGGGGTCTGTATTCACCTTATCTATCAGTTGCTGTATGGTGCTCGTACCATCTCCCGTTACTGAAGCGGGGGTACGCAATGCGGCGGCTACAAACTTAAAGTCGATAACAAGCAGCCTAAAATCGCGGCCGGTGATGAATTTTTCGCAAATAACGGCACGCGAGTATTTTTTAGCTGCTTCCATTCCGGCCAACGCATCTTCCCAGGTTTTGATATTGGTGGTGGCGCCTTTACCATGATTGCCATTAACCGGTTTGGTGACCACCGGGTAACCTATTTTATCTATGGCCGCCTTCAGCTCGTCCTCTGAATATACAATGCGCCCGCGCGGGACCGGTATCTCGGCAGCTTCTAAAAGATTTTTCGTTTCTTCCTTATCACAGGCCAGCTCAACGGCTATGCTGCTGGTAGTGCTGGCCACTGTTGCCTGTATGCGTTTTTGGTTGACACCGTATCCAAGCTGAACCAGCGAATGGCGGTTGAGTCGTATGTAGGGAATTCTCCTGCGTATTGCTTCATCAACAATAGAGCCGGTGCTAGGCCCCAGGCGCTCATTTTCACGTATTTCCCGGAGTTCCTGTATGTCTTTTGCTATATCGTAAGCTTCACCGTTTATCAGCGCCTCTGCTATCTGCACGGCAGCTTTGGCGGTATATACGCCCGCTTTTGCCTCGTAGTAAGAGAATACAACGTGGTAAATACCTTTTTTATCACTTTCCCTTGTTCTGCCAAAGCCTGTCTCCATACCCGCCAGCGTTTGCAGCTCCAAGGCAATATGTTCTATCACATGACCCATCCAGGTGCCCTCGTGCACACGCTGGAAAAAGCCTCCGGGCACACCTTCGGAGCATCGATGGTCATACAGGCTGGGCATTAAGGCTTTTATCCGCTCCAGGAAGCCCGGTATCTTATTCGTGGGGCGCTCCTCGAGCTCTTCGAGGTCCAGCAGCATCACGATCAGCTTGTGTCGGCGGGTAGACCAATAGTTAGGGCCGCTCATCACTTTTATGTCCAGGATCTTCATAAAACCGGGGTTGAATTTGACATTAAGTTAAGGAAAAGCGAACGCGGAAGCCAATTAATCAGAAAATGAATAGTTTTGTGTGTTACCTTTTCATTAAACATTGAATAAGTTGGAGTTACCAAAAGGTTTCCTGGTATCGGTGGGCGGGGCTGAGGACAAAGGCACGGACCTGGAAAAAGGAATTATAGAACGGGACAGGCTTAATTTTTTTGAGCTCGGCATTCTCAGCAATATTATCAACTTAACCAAAGGATCCGGTGATCCTGCAGTTGAAGTGATCACTACCGCATCGTCCATACCTGATGAAGTGGCTGAAAAGTATGCGGAAGCCTTCCATAAACTTGGCTGTGACAATGTAGGACACCTACGCATACGCAACCGCGAAGACGCAAGCAAACAGGAATACCTTGAACGTCTTAAGAAGTGCACCTGCGTGATGTTGACAGGCGGTAACCAGTTGCGCCTTTCATCAATATTCGGCGGTACGGAATTCCTCGATATTCTTAAAGAGCGCTATTACAACGAGCAATTTGTGATAGCAGGCACCAGCGCCGGAGCTATGTCTATGAGTAACACTATGATCTACGAAGGAAGTGCAGACAAAGCTCACCTGAAAGGAGAAGTAAAGATCACCACTGGGCTGGGGCTGGTTCATAACGTCATCATCGATTCCCATTTCGACAAGCGCGGAAGGTTCAACCGCCTGGCCCAGGCAGTATCTGCTTACCCCGGCGCAATAGGCATTGGCCTTGGAGAGGATACAGGCGTTGTTGTAACTAAAGGTGAAGAATTAAAAGCGATAGGTGCAGGCAGTGTATGCATCATCGATGGCAAATTCATTGATCATAATAATATTGCCGATATAGAATTCGGCCAGGCGATATCGGTGGAGAATATTATCGTGCACCTGATGTCTAGCGGTGATATCTATAATATCCGGACGCGCAAATTTGAAGGCCGGGTAGTGCCGGTAAACCCCGCAGATTAGTCTTTATATATCTGCACTTCCGTTTTTTCTGCATTCCTGTACCCTCGGTACATGCCCTCGCTATTGAAGGGTAGCGCTACGTTACCGGTCGCATCTACAGCGACGAGGCCGCCTTCGCCGCCGATCTTCACCAACTTATCGTGCACCACTACATCACAGGCTTCCTGTAGTGAAAGGCCTTTGTATTCCATCAGGCACGACACATCGTATGCAGCTACAGCGCGGATAAATAGTTCGCCATGTCCTGTGCACGAGATAGCACAAGTTTTGTTGTTGGCATAAGTGCCGGCACCAATTATGGGGCTGTCGCCCATGCGTCCATATTTTTTATTGGTCATACCCCCGGTGCTGGTAGCTGCGGCAAGGTTACCCCGTTTATCGAGCGCCACCGCACCTACAGTGCCGAATTTTTTTTCTGTATGGTCTAGTTGCACCACATTTTCTTTCAAAGCCTCCTGCCATTGGTTGTAGCGCGCTTCGCTGTAGAAATAATCATCGTTTGCAAACTCCAGGTTATTCAGTTTAGCAAACTGCTCGGCTCCCATACCTGTGAGTAATACATGTTCGCTCTTCTCCATTATAGTACGTGCCAGCACTACCGGATTCTTTACATTGCTGATGCCGGATACTGCTCCGGCTCCCAGGGTTTTGCCATCCATAATAGCTGCATCCATTTCATGTCCTCCGGCATTATTGAAAACTGACCCACGACCTGCGTTGAAAAGGATAAAATCTTCGAGCACACATACGGCTTTTTCAACGGCATCAATGCTCGAACCACCATCTTCAAGAATGGCGTATCCTGCGTCAAGCGCAGATCGCAGTCCGTCTTCGTATTGTTGCTGCAGGGCAGGCGTCATGCTGCTGCGAAGGATGGTGCCCGCACCGCCGTGTATTGCTATAACCAAAATGAAAAATGTAGTTTAGATAAAGGTAAGCAAGCAATACGTTATTACATTTCTCAAATCGTTAACATCCAACATATTTACTTCGCCTTGTAAATGATACAATTCTCAGGCTTCGAAAAATATTACGGCGAACGGCTGATCGTGAAAGCCAATCTTTTGCTGCCGGAGCGTTTTTATTGGCTGAAAGGAGGTAACGGCAGCGGCAAAAGCACGTTGCTGAAATCGGTTGCGGGACTGATGCCCTATAAGGGTCAGATAACGGTTGCTGGCCTGGACATCAAGAAACAACGTATGTCCTATAGAAATGCCGTAAGCTATGCCGAGGCCGAACCTTTGTATCCCGAATTTCTTACCGGCACCGACCTGCTGAATTTCTACATCGAAACCCGTAGCGGCAGTAAAGCGCAAGCTGGAGTACTTGTAGAACAACTGGGTATAGGTGCTTTCATTCATACCAGAATCGGCACCTATTCCAGCGGTATGCTGAAAAAACTGTCGCTGGCGCTTGCATTCATAGGTGATCCCAAACTTATCATGCTCGATGAACCATTTATCACGATAGATACCCCAGGCATCGAACAATTGAATACGCTCATTAAGGACAGCATTGAAAGCGGCGTGCAAGTGCTTATCACATCACACCAGGAGTTGAACTTTACAGGAATACAGCAACCGGTTATGTTGCGGATAGAAAATTCTGAACTGGTGCAAAACTCATGAGACAGGCACTATCCATATTGTTTGTAAACCAGTTTTACCGGCTGAATCTCGGCTTCTTCCTCGTTTGCTTTTTCATACTATTCGGCATACTCAACTTCCGCGATATGCTGTATTTTCATTACGCCATCATGGAACAGGCGTATACGTCGCGTGTATTGCTATTGCTGATGGTCATCTGGTTGCTATACTTCATCAAATGTTTCAGCTTCGGACAGCGGGTGCTGCAAAGCCCTCCGAATAATTTCTTGTACCAGATGCAAGGATTGGACAATGCCAAATCGCTTCAAACATTTGCGCGTCTGCAAACATCTATTTACCTGCCGGCGCTGGTTTATGCTGTAGCAACAGCTGTTGTGCAAATGGCAAATGGACGAATGCTTGTTGCGGCGTTGATACTGGCATACCAAGGTGGCTTGATACTGACAGCATCGTACCTGCATGTCGTTTCACTGAATGGCAGCTATAAACAAAACAAACTGGAATGGGCTTCGCGGTTATTAAGCTTTGGCAGCATGGAAAAGAAATTCAGGATGTGGTTGCTGCAATACCTGTTTGCGCAAAGAAAGGCTGTAGTGTTGGGTATCAAGATCGGTTCGCTGATCATGTTGCAGGTAATGGTTACCTATAATACAGACCATGTGAATCTTGAGAGCGTTTGCTTCCTGATGTTAGGATTGATCGGTGCTCATGCCATACTACCTTACTACCTGAGAGAGTTTATAGAAGAGCGTCTCCGGTTTGTTCGTGCAATGCCGATAACTATTGCACAGCGTTTCACATGGTTCCTGTTAAGCTATGCAGTGTTGATGCTGCCGGAGTTATTATTCTTGTTGCTGCACTTGCAAAGCGCTTTACCATTTGAAATGTTACTGCTTATCTACTTAGTTGCAGTGGCACAGCTGAGCCTGTATTCATCCCTGCTGTATTTACCACGAATGACGATGGAAAAGTATATGCTGACGGTGTTTGTCTTGTTCTTTGCATCGATTCTATTCCTTGCTGCTTTTCCTATTTGGCAGTTTGCCACAGCTGTGTTCGCAGTTTCATTCGTACTATTCGCTATTTTTTACGAGCGCTGGGAAGCCACTATCATTTAAAAAAGGCTGACCATTTGGTCAGCCCTTCTAAATATTTGACTAGTTAATCTTTCAATTACACATCGATCTTTGCATACTTAGCGTGCGATTCGATGAACTCGCGGCGTGGTGCTACCTCATCACCCATTAGCATAGAGAATACGCGGTCTGCTTCTGCAGCGCTCTCGATGGTCACTTGCTTCAGGATGCGCGTTTCAGGATTCATAGTAGTTTCCCAAAGCTGGTCTGCGTTCATCTCACCAAGACCTTTGTATCGCTGTATGTTCACGCTGTCTTCCTTACCATTTGCCATACGGTCGATGGCTGCTTTGCGCTGCTCTTCGGTCCAGGCGTATTCCGCCTCTTTGCCTTTCTTCACCAAATACAACGGTGGCTGCGCCAGGTATACATAACCCTGCTCTACCAACTCTTTCATGTAACGGAAGAAGAAGGTGAGTATCAGTGTAGCAATGTGAGAACCATCCACGTCGGCATCGGTCATGATGATGATCTTATGGTAACGAAGCTTAACAATGTTCAGCGCTTTCGCATCCTCTGGCGTACCAACGCTAACACCTAGGGCAGTGAACATGTTCTTGATCTCTTCGTTCTCGTATATCTTGTACTCCTGTGCTTTTTCTACGTTCAGGATCTTACCGCGCAGTGGCAGGATAGCCTGGTAGCTGCGGTCGCGTCCCTGCTTGGCAGTACCACCGGCCGAGTCACCTTCCACCAGGTACAATTCGCAACGTGCAGGATCGCGGTCTGAGCAATCGGCCAGTTTACCCGGCATACCGCCACCGGTCAGTATGCTTTTACGCTGCACCATCTCGCGGGCTTTACGTGCTGCTGCACGTGCCTGCGCTGCAATGATCACTTTATCGATAATGAGCTTTGCTTCTTTCGGATGTTCCTCCAGGAAAGCTTCGAGTACGCGGCTAACGCATACATCTACCACGCCCATTACCTCGTTATTACCCAGCTTGGTCTTTGTCTGACCTTCGAACTGGGGTTCCGGAACTTTTACCGAAATGATGGCGCTCAACCCTTCGCGGAAGTCATCACCCGTGATCTCTACTTTGGCTTTTTCGAACAGCTTGTTCTTGTCGCCGTAAGCTTTGAACACACGCGTGATAGAACGGCGGAAACCCGCAACGTGCGTACCACCTTCGATAGTGTTAATGTTATTTACATAAGAGAAGATGTGCTCGTTGTACGAAGTGTTGTACGACAAGGCAACATCTACTGCTACGTTCGATTCTTTATCATGTGCTTCTACATAAATAGGCGAGCCCAACAGCGGATCGCGCTTTGCATTGCGGTCCAGCATCTGAACGAACTCCACTATACCACCTTCACTATAAAATTCTTCGGTTTGCGGAGTTGCCACCTCTCCTTCCATCTGCTCACGCTCGTCGATGAGGATAATGCGGATACCTTTGTTCAGGTAAGAAAGTTCACGAAGGCGGCCAGCAAGGATCTCACGGTTGTATACCGTATCCTTGAAGATAGTGCCATCGGGCTGGAAGTGAACGCGGGTACCTGTTTTGTCGGCAGTGCCTATTTCACGCACAGCATATAACGGAACGCCGCAGCTGTACTCCTGTTCAAATGTTTTTCCTTCGCGCTGTACGGTTACGTGCAGATGTGTACTCAGTGCGTTCACGCAACTTACACCCACACCGTGCAGACCGCCGGAAACTTTATAAGAGTCTTTATCGAATTTACCACCGGCATGCAGCACAGTCATAACCACCTCCAGTGCAGAGCGACCCTCTTTAGGATGCATCCCTGTAGGGATACCGCGGCCATCATCCTGTACGCTGATCGTATTATCGGTATGAATGGTAACGGTGATATTTTTACAATGGCCGGCGAGGGCTTCATCTATCGAGTTGTCCACTACCTCGTACACGAGGTGGTGCAGGCCTTTAACGCCAATGTCACCGATATACATCGCTGGGCGCTTACGTACTGCTTCAAGACCTTCTAATACCTGGATACTTCCGGCATCATAACCGGGTGGAGCTTGTAAAACCTCGTTTTCTGTGCTCATAAATATTTTTAGGAAACCTTATTTTATGGGTGCCGGCAACTAAGAAATTTTCTCGTTTTTCAGCATTGTTACGGCTGGAAAAATTACCCGGCTTTATAACCTCACAAAGATAACAAAAATTGCCCCTTTGGCCAAGAAAACTGACATGTTTTAACGCTGCCTGAAACCATTGAAAACAGGGCATTTCAGCGGATTTCGAGCAAATATCCACATTACAAGAACAAGGCCGTGGATAATTAGGTGTGTTTAACCTGATTCAGCCCCATTAAACCCTTAAAAACTGAGTGATATAAGGCAGGAAAATTATAAGTCCTGCAACAACTGAGATGATAGCCGCCAGCAACACAGCCCCGGCGACAATGTCTTTGATGGTCTTAACAGCCGGGTTATATTCGGTAGTGATCAGGTTGCAGACCTTTTCAATAGCCGAGTTTACCATTTCGAGGCATAAAACAAGAGCAATACAACCCAGTACCAGCACCCACTCAACAGCCGTGATCCCGAAAAAGAAGCCTGCAGCTATAATATCTGACGTTATCCAGAAAATTTGGCATGGCCACAAAGAAACAACATAAGCTTAAGACGCTACAAAATACCGATTTGCGCCTAATTCTGTAGTTTTGCAGTTCTTGAAACTCGCTATTGACATAATACAGGTTCATACCGATGCGCCTATTGAGCGGATACTTGGCCAGCCGGCCCGGGTATTGACGCGCGAGCAGGTGTCGATGAACAGTTATGTGCATGCCGAATGGATAGAGGTGAACTTTGAAAACGCTGTATGGCCGGAAGAGCATGCTCGACTTAACCTTTTCCCGATCGGCGACGGCCAGTTCTGCGTTCAGCTGCTGTATATGCAATATGCAGACGAGCCGGGCAATGCCAACATTTGCTGGATAGAATTCAGGCCCGAGTTTTTCGATCAATACCCGCTGTCTATGCTGAGCGCCGAAGAACCGTTCAGGTTTGACGAGGTGAGGGAACAGCAGTTCAGTATTTGCTCACAAACTACCAAGCTGCTCACAGAGATCAGGGAAGTACAGTCGCCATCGGCACTGAGAAAAGCGTTGCAACAAACGGAGATCGCCTTGCAGATGCTGCGCCGCGCGCTGGATTGTATCGCACTGCCTTTCACGGTTTGCCCCGTACCGGCTTGTCGGTTCCTTGCTTACGACAGTGAGCGCGAAAAGGTACTGGAAGCGCGGAAGCTCATAGAGCAAAACATCGAACAATCATTTACCATCAAAGACCTGTCGCGCAGAGTGGCCATGAATGAGTGCTACCTGAAAAAAGGATTTAAAGCGCTGGTAGGCAAAACCATCCACGAGTTCCAACAAGACCTGCGGATAGCCAAGGCAAAAGATATGTTGCAACAACCGGGCTTCTCGGTATCAGATGTTGCCAACTCATTAGGTTATAGCAGCATCTCTCACTTCAGCACAGCCTTTAAAAAAGCTACAGGCCTTAAGCCCTGCGAGTTGTTACGATAATTTAGTTAATATACTTGCCCACGATAGGGAATCGTTTAAGTTCTTCGCGCTCCTGCGTGTAGATGAATACGAAATAAGCCAGGAAAAGTACGGTGCCGCTTGCCAGTCGGATAGCGAGGTTATCCGTCATATCGTTAATGGTGTACTGGATAAAAAACAGCGCCATCATGGCGGCGAGATAGCCGAACAGTTTAGGCACATTGTACGGTATCGGGTAATATTTCTGTCCCCATGAATAAGAGAGGATGACCATTATCGTATTGGTGAGCAGCATACCCCAGGCGCATGCATTATAGCCCCAGGTGGGTATCAGCAGCCAGTTGAAGACAATGGTCACTACCGCTCCGATGATCATGATATACGTACCGAAATAGGTCTTGTCTGTCAGTTTATACCATATGGTCAGGTTGGTATAGATACCAAACATGATGTACGACAAGAGCAACACCGGCACCAGGCCGATCGCCACACGGTATTCGTCGTTCAAAAAATGCTTCCAGAGGTCTATGTACAAAGTTACGTTCAGAAACATCAGCGCCATGATGACGACGAACCATTTCATCACACGCGAGTAGGTTTCAGGAGCATTCTTTTCTTTCGATATAGAAAAGAAAAACGGCTCGGCAGCCAGACGGAATGCCTGAATAGCCAGGTTGATCAGTATAGAAAGACGAAGCGCAGCAGTGAAAAAACCCAGTTGTCGTAATGATTCCTCAGATGAAGCAGGATAAAGTTTTTGGAACATTACCCGGTTAAGCGAATCGTTGATAGTGCCGGCGAAGCCTGCTATCAGTATGGGCAGTGAGTACGGAAGTACTTTTCTGATTATCTCTTTATCGATGTCAGGGCGGTAATCTGCCAGTTCTTTTACCAGCAATACTAAGGTAACTATTGCCTGCAGCAAGTTGGCAAACAGGATAAACCCAAGACCCCAGTGCCTGTTATACCAGTCACCGAAAAAGCCGCCGTCTTTTGCGATGTTGCCGCCAAAGCTGAAAAGGAAAACAATAGTGAGGACAAATACCAAGATGCCAATAGCCTTAGTAGCTGCATATTTCCGTGGACGGTTTTCTTTGCGCAGGCGTGCATAGGGCAAGGCAGAAATAGCGTCGAGCGCTATGATGGCAGCACACCAGCCTACGTACTCTGTATGCGTTCCCAGCTCAGCGAAAGAGGCGACGGGCACGCGGAACATCCACAACAACACGGAAAATAGCAAAGTACTCAGCAACATCGAAGTGAGCTGAGTACGATATAATTTCAATTTGTCTTCCGTTGTACTAAATCGGAAATAAGCTGTCTCCATACCGTAGGTATAGAGGACGTTCATGATCGGGAAAATGGTGTAGATGAAACCTTGCTGTCCAAACACCACTTGCCCTTTCGGACCCGTTAGTACATGCGTCAGGTAGGGTGTAAGCAGGAAAGTAAGCAGCCGAACAGCAATATTGCTGACTCCATACCATACAGTTTGTCCGGCTAGCTTTTTTAGTGAGGCCAATTATCTGCGGTTTTCAAGCAGAAGTAAATGTAAAAGG
>JAJNBR010000200.1 GCA_021156265.1 Flavipsychrobacter sp. | reverse complement strand
TCTTATCATAATTGAACATCCAGTTTACACCGTACTTATCTGTGCACATACCAAACTTGGCGCCCCAGAAGGTATCCTGCACAGCCATAGTTACCTGCCCGCCGGTTTGCATCGCATTAAACGCGCGTTCCAGGTCGCCATCCGACTTAAAATTCAATGCGATAGAAAAATTATCACCGAAACTCACGTTGCGTTTGCCATCACTGTCAGATGCCATGATCTTAAAACCTTGCAGATCGAGCGAAGCATGCATGATCTTAGTTTTTTGAGCTTCAGAAGTTTCTATCGGCGCTTCACCATACCGTTGCACAAATTCAATGTTGCCATTCAGGTTGTCTTTGTAGAAGTTCAGTGCTTCTTCGCAGTTGCCGTTAAACATCAGGTAGATCGAGTGTTGTCCCATGTTGCAGATTTTTTTGTTGTTATAGTTTAGTAGTTAAGCGATCTTTTTCAGGCCGTGCATCTTTTTACCTTTCTCCATATAGGTTTCCATAATGCCTGTAGCCTCCAGGTGATTTTTCACACAAACGCTGTACCACGAAACCGATCCCGCAAATTCCACCTTATTCTTTTTGAACTCGCCCTTCACTCCCCGGGCGATATCCGTATACGTTATCGGCTGGTTTTCTTTTAAGACATCAATCATGGCACGCTCAAATATCTTGTACGTTTCCATGCTGATAGCCGGTGCATTTTTCCCTTCGGGATGGAGTAGCTGTATCTTTTCTGTTTTCACAAAAAGACTTTTTGCAATGTTACACGGATTTTGCTGAACACCGGGCACCCCACAAGGCAGCGATAAGATCGCATTCAACTAATTGACTGATAGCCCGCCGGTTCTCTATAAGACCATTGGATGGTATATCAGGCAAAGTTGTACCTTTGCGCCGCTATGCGTATTGAAGTACTGAAATCAAAGATCCATAGGGTAAAAGTAACCGAGGCGAACCTGCACTACATAGGCAGTATCACCATCGATGAGAACCTCATGGACGCCGCCAACATCATAGAAAATGAGAAGGTGCAGGTACTGAATATTGACAATGGCGAGCGCCTGGAAACTTATGTTATCCGTGGCACGCGCGGCTCAGGTATGATCTGCCTCAATGGCCCTGCTGCACGCAAAGTAACCGTTGGCGACACGGTCATCGTGATCTCTTATGCCAGCATGGAATTCGAAGAAGCTAAGCAATACAAACCCGCAGTCATATTCCCCAAAGAAGATAATACGCTCTAATACGTTATCTTTACCCGGATGAAGAAACGGACACTGATCACTGCTCTACAGTACGTTATTTTCCTTGGCCTGGGTATATTTATCATCTATCGCATGTTCGACCAGATGTCTGCGCAAGACAAGGCCGACATGATGATTTCTATACGTCAAACAAGACTCTGGGTGTTGGCCCCTGTGCTGGTACTTGGTTTCTTTTCCCACTTTTTTCGCGCGCTCCGGTGGAAGCTCTTACTCAAACCACTTCATATTGAGCCGCGTACAACAAACGTCACACTTGCCGTACTCCTGGGTTACCTGGTGAACTTATTGTTGCCCCGCATGGGCGAAGTGGCAAAATGTACCGTGCTGGCCCGTTACGAGCATGTGCCGGCCGATAAGATGGTAGGCACCATCGTGGCTGAACGCGCATTCGATGTGGTCTGCCTTTTGCTCGTCACCATCCTTGCGTTTGTTTTACAGGCAGCGGTGATCGGCGATTATGCCACTGCCATGTTTGCCCAACTGGCTGAAAAGCGAGTGCTATTCTTTGGTGCCCTCACCGGTCTTGCTGCCCTTATTCTTTTCCTGGTATTCCTGGCACGCCGCGATAAGCACTCAAAAGTAGGCGTGTTCATATTAGGCATGAAAGATGGCATTGCTGCTATATTCAAGCTGAAAGAGCGTAAAGAATTCCTGGTTTATACGCTCTGCATCTGGCTGCTCTATTGGTCGCAGGTGGTTTTAGGTTTCTGGGCCATGCCCGGCACCGACGGTCTCTCGCTGCTGGCGGCACTGGTGGTGTTGATATTTGGCAGTATAGGCATGATCGTAACACCGGGAGGACTCGGCGCTTACCCGGCCCTGATAGCCCAGATACTGGTTTTCTACAACATAGACGATGCCGATGGCAAAGCCTTCGGCTGGGTGTCCTGGCTGGCGCAAACGGGCATAGTTTTAATATTGGGTATCGGGTCGCTGATACTGCTGCCTTTTTATAACAGGTCTAACGAACATCACCACCATCATGCACAAGCTAGAGTGGATCCGGAATAAGATACTTGCCGACGATATAAACGTCAGTCGCCATGCGCAGATGTGGCGAACTTTGGGCAAGAAGATCGTTTTCACCAATGGTTGTTTCGACATACTGCACCACGGGCATCTTGACTACCTGGCGCGCGCCGCCGACCTCGGCAACATCCTCATCGTAGGCGTGAATACCGATGCATCGGTAAAACGTCTGAAAGGCGAAGAACGACCGCTAAATAACCAGAACGACCGCGCCTTCCAGCTGGCTTCGTTGCTTTGCGTAGATGCTGTTTGCCTTTTTGACGAAGACACACCTGAGAGTCTTATCAAACTCGTTAATCCTCACGTACTTGCAAAAGGCGGCGACTATACGGAAGATACAATTGTGGGTGCGAAACACGTGAAGGCGAATGGAGGCCAGGTCGAGGTCATTCCTTTTGTCGACGGGTATTCTACCAGCTCGCTGATCGCGAATATTAAGAAATTGTAAAGTTTTCGTTTCCTGTGCGTTGTTACTAACGCCATTGGTAATAGGAAATTAGCTTTGCCTTGCTGTTTTTAAATTAAGACCCGGGTGAAATCTACGAAACATACTATTGCGCGCGACATCAGCTGGCTATCATTCAACGGCAGAGTATTACAGGAGGCAGAAGATCCATCTAACCCTCTTTACGACAGGCTTCGTTTCCTTGGCATCTTCTCCAACAACCTCGACGAGTTTTTCAGGGTACGGGTAGCCACGCTCCACCGCATGGTGCGTCTTGGCAAAACCGCTCGCATGCACCTGGAGGCGAATCCCGAAAAGATTCTCGACCAGATACAGCACCAGGTGATCATCCAGCAAAATGCCTTTGATCTTATCTATAACGATATCATACACGAGCTGGAGAAAAAAAACATCTTCATCAAAAACGAGAAGCAGCTTACCGAAGCCCAGGAACACTTCGTTGCCGGGTATTTTGAAGAGAACGTTCGTACGCAGATCATCCCGCTGATGCTGGAAAGTATACAACAAATGCCCCTGCTCAGGGACAAGTCCATTTACCTGGCATGCGTACTGGGCGACAACGAGAACCACGATATCAAACGCTATGCGCTGATCGAGATACCTACCAAAATACTACCGCGTTTCGTGATACTACCGTCAGTTGATGGCACCAAGGACGTCATACTGCTTGAAGATATCATCCGCGCCAATCTGCCGCATGTATTCGCGCCGTTCGGCTTCGACAGCTTTTCGGGATTTATTATAAAAGTAACGCGCGACGCCGAACTGGAAATAGACAACGACCTCAACACCAACGTGATCGAAGAACTTGAAAAAGGTTTGAAGAACAGGAAACGCGGCCGCGCCACACGTTTTGTCTTCGACCGCTCAATCGATTACAGCCTGCTCGACTACCTGATCAAACGCCTCAACCTTAGCAAAAAAGATAACCTCATACCCGGTGGACGCATCCACAACTTCAAAGACTTCATGAATTTTCCCCCTTCGGTATTTACAGACCTGAAGCCAAGGAAAAAAGCCATGGTCCACCCGGTGCTACGACAGCCTTGCCGCATCATGGATGTACTGGACGAACGCGATGTGATGCTGAACTTTCCCTACCATTCGTTCGACTCGGTAATAGACCTGCTGCGCGAAGCCGCGATAGACCCTTATGTGCAAAGCATCAAGATATGCCTGTACCGCCTGGCTAAAAACTCCAAGGTCATCAACGCCCTCATCAACGCAGTACGTAACGGCAAGCAGGTAACGGTAGTGCTGGAGCTGCGCGCACGATTTGACGAAGAGGCCAACCTTGGATGGAAGAAGCAGCTGGAAGAAGAAGGCGTGAATGTATTGCTTGGCCTGCCTAATATGAAGGTGCACGCCAAAGTATGCGTCATTAAAAAACGTGTGCTGAACAAAACCAAACAATACGGTTTCGTATCTACCGGCAACCTGAACGAAAATACCGCCCAGTATTATGCAGACCACTGCCTGCTGACCTCCAACCGGAATATAATGGCCGATATCAACCGCATCTTCAATTTCCTGCAGTCGGCTACGCCACGCGTAGAAACGTTGCGCAATTGCAAAACACTCCCGGTATCGCCTGTCACCATGCGCAAAACATTTATTGACCTCATAAATAAGGAGATAAAAACAGCCAAGAGGAAAAAGCCTGCACGCATTTTTGTCAAACTCAACAGCCTGACAGACCAGCTGTTCATCAACAAACTGTATGCTGCCGCAAAGGCCGGCGTAGAAGTACAGCTTATCGTTCGCGGAGCCTGCTGTGCTTACACCCAGCAAAAAGGTTTTAAAAACAACATGTACGCTGTCAGCATTATAGACGAGTACCTGGAACACGGCCGGATATTCATTTTTCACAACGAAGGCGATCCTAAGGTCTTCCTTTCATCGGCCGACTGGATGGTGCGCAACCTCGACCACAGGGTGGAGGCTGCCTGCCCTATAGACGACCCCCAGCTGAAGCAGGAGATCATTGACATGATGGACATTCAGCTGGCTGAGAACGTAAAAGGCCGCTTGCTGGACAACGAACAGACCAACAATTACGTGCCCCGCGAAAAAAATGAGCCGGAAGTTCGCTCGCAAATTGCCATTTACGGATATTTGCATGGTAAACATTATACGGATTGATACTAGCCGCTATTGATATTGGTTCTAACGCTGCCCGCTTACTTATCACTGAAGCCGAAATTTATACAGACGGTTCTGTCGATTTTACCAAGCTTAACCTGTTGCGCATCCCGTTGCGCCTCGGCTTCGATGTGTTCGACAAAGGTGCCATCTCCGAGGAGAAAAAGCGTAAGCTGGTTAACACTATCAAGACCTACAAATTGCTGATGGATATTTATGGCGTAGAAGGTTTAAAGGCCTGCGCTACATCTGCCATGCGCGACGCAGTGAACGGACCACAGATACTGGAAGAGATCAAACGCGAAACAGGCATAACGATCAGCATCATCACCGGGCAGGAAGAAGCCAATATCATCTACGAAACCCATATCGCCGAAAACCTGAACGCTGAAAAGTCGTACATGTATATAGACGTGGGGGGTGGCAGTACAGAAGTTACCCTATTCGCTAACAACCAGGTTGTTTTTAAGGAATCATTCAACATCGGCACCATACGCCTGCTGCACAACAAAGTGACGGAAGAACACTGGGAGCATATGAAATGGTTCATCAAAACCAATGTAAAAGACTACCAGCCAATAGAGGCCATTGGTAGCGGTGGCAACATCAACAAGATCTTTTCTATCTCCAAGCGCAAAGAAGGCAAGCCGCTGCCTCTGGAACTTCTGAAAGACTATTACAAAGAACTTAGCTGCAATACGGTTGAAGAGCGCAAGCATATTTACCATCTTCGCAGCGACCGTGCCGATGTGATCGTGCCTGCCCTGCAGATATACACTTCCATTATGCGCTGGGCCGATGCCGAAGAGATCTA